>DASWJA010000018.1:0-3851 GCA_036397375.1 Candidatus Limnocylindria bacterium | reverse complement strand
GCGTCCACGATGACGTCGGGAATCTGGTCGAATCGCACCGATTCACGGTTCTGACACTCGAATCGAGCCAGCAGGACCGCGCCAGTGCGGTCGTAGACGAGGCTCGATTGCGGCAGCGGAACCTCGTCGAGGATGCGCGGGTCAGGCAGCCCGGTCGCGAAGTAGTTGTAGGCGAACAGGGCCCCGGCACCGGCGCCAACCACCGATCCGCCGATCAGCACGCCAAAGAGCGCGAAGACGACGAGGAACCCCAGGAGCAGCCCTCGGCGTTGAGACCCACGCCGAGCGCCTCGGCGGGTCAGCAACTGCCGGCGCCGCCGCTGCATAGCCGGATGCATCGGGCGACAGGGTACCAGCCGTTGTGGGTTCGGTCGAATAGGCCGATCGGCTCAGAAACGGAGGCCGGCCGCGGCCGACGGCGCCAGCAGAGACACCTCGCGAAGCAGGGTCAGGACGTAGCCCGCCACGAGGTACGGACCGAAGGCGATGTACGACCGCAGGCCGACACGGCCGGTCACCACCAGGAACAGGCTCACCGCGGCGGCCAGCAGCGCCCCGGTGAACAGGCCACTCCACACCAGGGGCCAGCCGAGGGTCAGGCCGATGGGCACGGCCAGGTACAGGTCCCCGAGCGCCATCCCGCCCCGGATGATGAGGGTCAGGATCCCGAGAAAGACCACCGCGACAGCCGCCCCGGCGAAGGCGGCCACGGTCTCAAGGGCCGGGTTGACGAATGCGAAGCCGACTGCGACCACGATGAGCGGGTCGAGCAGCAGGTGGGGCAGGCGTCGTTGTTCGAGGTCGGTAGCCACCAGGCCGACCATCAGCCCGAGCATCACCAGGTGGACCAGGATGGCCCACGGTGGAAGATGCGCGACGGTCACCAATCCGTAGGCCGCGCCCCCCGAGACGAGGCCCAAGCCCAGCGTCCGCCAGCTCGGAGGCCGGCGGCGAGCTTCGGTCGCCGGCCAGACGCTCGCGAGTCGTTCGGCGCCGATCCCGAGGACGCCGAAGACGGCCGCGGCGACGGCCGGCACGGGCACCGCTACTCGACCTTCCCCCCGGCCGCGAAGTCGAGGCCCAGCCGAACCAGGGTCGTCACCGCGACGCCCACGGCGCCCTTCGGGAAGGTGGCCTTGTCCGCGCTCATCCAGGCCGTTCCCGCCACGTCGAGGTGGACCCACGGACGGGTCGCGAACTCCGAGATGAACAGCGCGCTCTTGATCAGCGACCCGTCCCGTGAGCCACTGTTGACGATGTCCGCGTAAGGCGTGTCCAGCTGGGTCCGGTACTCGGTGGCCAGGGGCATCTCCCACACCCATTCCCCGGTCGCGTCGGCCGCCGCGCGCACCTGGTCGCCCCACGAGCGCGGCTTGGCGAAGTAGGCGCTGATGAGCTCACCGAAGGCCGAGGCCGCCACCCCGGTCAGGGTCGCGACGTCCACCAGGTGGCTGGCGCCCTGGGTCTCGGCCCAGGACAGTGCATCGGCCAGGATCAGGCGACCCTCGGCATCAGTGTTGGTGACCTCGATGGTCTTGCCGTTCATGGCCTTGACGACGTCGCCCGGTCGCTGCGCCCGGCCCCCCGGCATGTTCTCGACCATGGGCGCAACGGCCATCACCGGCGCGTCGGGGGCCAGGCGGGCCAGGGTCCGGGCGGCGGCGATCACGGCGGCCGCGCCGGACTTGTCGTGCTTCATCTCCTCCATCTTGTCGGCGCCCTTGAGGCTCAGGCCACCCGAGTCGAAGCACACCCCCTTGCCCACCAGCGCCAGCCGACGGTCGCCGCCACGTTCCCACCCCGGGAGCTTGACCGCGATCAGGCACGGCGGGTGCTCTCCGCCCTGGCCCACGCCCAGCAAGGCGTTCATGCCCAGCTGCCGCATCTCTGGGACATGGAGGACCTCGACCGTACAGCCATCGGCCTCCAGGGCTCGGGCTTCCTCGGCCATCTTCTCCGGATACAGGTCATTGGCAGCCCGGTTCGACAGGTCGCGGCACCACGCGACGCCGTCGGCCAGGGTGGCGGCCCGGTCCAGCACCGCCTGGTCCGCCCCCAGGATCACAACCTCTTCCACGTTGCGTTTCATGGCTACGGTGTCACGAACGCGCCCGTACAAGTTCATCGGCCGATAGGCGCCGGCGACCGCTCCGACCGCCGCCGCGGTGAATCCATCCGCGTCCTCCCCATCCCGCAGCCAGAGCGCCATCCGCGAGGCTCCCTTGCCCTGCAGAGCACGCGTCGCCACGCCGGCCATGCGACGGGCGCGCCACGGACCTCGTCCACGCCGGACCCCATTGACCAGCAGGATGTGCTCGACTGGCAGGTTGCCACCGTCGATCAATGCGAAGTAGTCGTCGAGGATGTTGAACCTGCCCCAGTCGATGGCCTGGCGGATGACGCCTCCGGCGGCGGCATCCAGGTTGGCCAGGTCATCCGCGAACGGGTCGTCTTCCTTGTACAGGGGGACGGCAAGAACGGTGGCCTCGACCGATCCCGGGTCCGTGGCTTCCGCGCGCAGCCTCATCCGATCTCCTGACTCGTGTGCGTTCGAAACAGACCGATACGAGGGCGGCGCCTGCCGCCACACGGGTCAGCGGAGTATAGACAGGCCGGCCAATTGATCCCGGGCCGCCCCGACCGCGCGCAGGGCAGCGGCCGACGAGGCGGACGCGGGGCTGGTGATCGCGGTCGCGGCCTCGCCCAGGGCAATGGTCAGGGCCTGGTCCGCGCGGCCCGCGTTGGTGGCGGCGGCATCGTAGGCCGCCTGCGCCGCCGCGAGTGCCGCGGCGTCCCCCGCCTGGGCGGCGAGGGCGATGTCGCGCGCGGCGTCTATCAGGGCGGCCACCGTGTCGATCCAGTATCCGAGCGTGGAAGGCTGGCTGCTGAAGTCTCGCACGTGTTCGAGGTGTCCGGTGGCACGGTCCATCGCGTCCAGCGCGGCCGAGGGGTCGTCCGCGTCCAGGGCCGCCAGGCCATTGCTCAGTGCCTCCAGCGTCGATTCAGCCTGCCGCCGCATGTCGGTGAGCGCCGCACTGGGCAGCGCCGCCGCGCGCCACTGCGCCCCGATGTCGACCAGGTCCGCCGGCAGCAGACCGAGTTGCGGCGACGATTCCTGGGGGTCGATCGCGCGCAACGTCCAGCGCAGCACGACGAACGCGGCGTGGGCGTCGGCGAGGGGCGCGGCGGCGGCCTCGAAGCCGAGTCCCGCCGCCTCCAGCGCCGCGGTCGGGTCGTCGGCGCCGCCGAGGACGGCGGCCTGTCCTCGCCGCGCCTCGTCGGTCGCGTCGCGCATGAGCGTCTCGACTGCCTCCAGCGCCGCATCCGCCGCCCGGGCGTCCGCGACCGCCTCATTGGTGAGCCAGTCCACCCTGATGGGATCGGCTACCCGCGAGTCGGCCGAGCGCGCCCCGAACAGCAGCGCGAGGAGCACGGTGGAGGCCAGGAACACGGCGATTCGGATCACGCGGCTCCTATCATGCCCCGGTGGCGAGCGCTCCCACAGCACTGGTCGAGACCCTGCGCCGGCTGCCCAAGGCCGAGCTCCACCAGCACCTGGATGGCGCGCTGCGCCCGCAGACCGCCGTCGAGCTGGCTGCGGGGGTGGGCATGAGCCTCAGCCTGGATGAGGCCCGTCAGCGCCTCGTCGCGCCGGTCCGCTGCCGCGACCAGGCCGACCTGCTGTCCTATTTCGATCTCCCCGTCTCCCTCCTCCAGTCCACCGCCGCCCTGCGCCGAGCGGCGGCCGAGCTGGTCGAGGACATGGCGGCGGATGGCACGACCTACGGCGAGATCCGTTGGGCGCCTCGCCTCCACATGGACGGCGGCCTGGGTGTCAGCGAGGTCATCGA
>DASWJA010000017.1:0-17262 GCA_036397375.1 Candidatus Limnocylindria bacterium | reverse complement strand
CATGAGATTCGATGAAACGACTGGTCTTTCGGCTCTGGGTCTCATCGATCGCTCCTCGGAGCGAGAGCTCACCCGAATCATCGCGACGCTTGGTGAAGAGCGCCATGCACGCCGCATCGCGAAGGCGATCCTGGCGTCGCGCACGTCGGGCCGCCTCGTGACGGCCGCCGACCTGGCGTCCGTGGTGGCCGCCGCCGTCCCGGCCAGGGGGGCCGACACAGGACGGATCCACGCGGCCACCCGGACGTTCCAGGCATTGCGGATAGCCGTCAACCAGGAGCTCGAGTCGCTCGAAGCGGGCCTTACCGCGGCGCTCGAAGTCCTGCGCCCGGGAGGCCGCCTGGCCGTCATCAGCTACCACTCGCTCGAGGATCGGGTCGTCAAGCGCTTCATGGCTCGCGAAGCGCGCGACTGCCTCGAGGTTCCGCTGCCCCCGGTCTGCACCTGCGGACATAGGGCCCAACTGCGGGCCGTGACGCGACGGGTCATTCGCCCGTCGCCGGAGGAGATCGACCGCAATCGCCGAGCGCGAAGCGCACGGCTGCGCGCTGCCGAGAAGCTCGCATCCGCGAGCGCCTAACCGGGTTGACAGTGAGGAGGGTGCACATGAGCCGAGGTCGTCCCCGACACCAAGGGAGTCGGCGCCGCGCCTACAGCGTTCGGCAGCGAGAGGTGCGTGAGCGTCGGGTGCGTCTGGCGCACGACGAGGGGGAATGGATGATCGATGGGCTCGGCGTCACCGACGCCGAGCCCCCGGCTGAGACCGAGGAGTCATCCTGGACCGTCCGGCTTCACGACCGCGCATCGGCCGCCTGAGTCGCAGTAGGCAGCATGGCAGTCATCGGCGCCCGCCCGGCCAGCGTCCTCGGCGACCTCCGCTGGGGGGTCCGTCGAGCGCCGCGTCCCCGGACCGGACCCTCCACCGGGGGCTATCGGCTGCGCAGGACCACCCTCCGCCGGCGTCGGGCGGCGGGGCTGTCGCTGGCACTGGTCGTCATCAGCGTGGCCGTTCTGCTGTCATCGTTGTACTTGACCCAGTCGAGCCGGATCGCCAGCACCGGCTATGAGATCACCACCCTCGAGGCACGACTCGGGATCCTCCAGGCCGAGCGCCAGGAATTGCTGCTCCAGATCGGGCAGGCGCAGTCGCCGGCCACCATCGAGGCCCGGGCCCTCGAGCTTGGTCTGACCACCTTGTCCGGGGCCTCGGTCCACTTCGCCAGCCCATTGTCTGATCGCCACCCGTAACCGTCGCACGCCCCGGCGCGCGACTCGGAGACGCCATGCTCGCCAGAACCGACAGTCGAATCCGGGCCGTGGTCATGCTCGTCGTGGCGTCCATCGTGGCTGGCGTGATCGGGTACCGCCTGGTCTGGTGGCAGGTCATCGACCGCGAACGGCTGGCCGACATGGGCCTGGCCCAGCTGGCGCACGCGCAACAGATCCCGGCCGCGCGGGGGCTGATTCTCGACCGCGCGGGTCTGATCCTGGCGACCTCGATTGCTGCCGAGTCGGTCTTTGCCACGCCGCCCACGGTCGAGGATCCCGCGCTATCGGCACTATTGCTGGCCGGCATCCTGGATGCAGACGCTGAGGAGCTCGAGGCGACGCTGAGCAGCGACGAGGCCTGGACCTGGCTGCGCCGACGGGTTGACGTCGAGACCGCGACCCGCGTCCGCGCGCTGCACCTGCCCGGCATCGGCCTGGTCGCGGAGTCGCGCCGCGTCTACACCATGGGCGGCGCCGCGGACGGAACCAGCCTGGCGGCGCAGGTCCTGGGCTTCGTGAACGTGGACGGCATCGGCCAATACGGCATCGAGGCCGCCGAGGATGCTCGCCTGGCCGGCTCTCCGGGATCCGTGGTGGCCCAGGAGGACGTCGCCGGTCGGTTGATCGCCGGTTCGGTCCACGAGCTCGAGGCGCCCGTCAACGGCGCGGACCTGACGCTCACCCTGGACGTCGGGCTGCAGCACATCCTGGAGGAGCAGATGCATGACACCTTCACCAGGAACCGTGCCCGGGGCGTGACCGGCCTAGTGATGGACGTCAACACTGGGGCCATCCTCGGCCTGGCCTCGTACCCGACCTTCGACGCCAACCAGTACTCGGTCACCGACCCGGCGCTGTTCGGGAATCCCGCGGTCAGCCGCCAGTACGAGCCGGGATCGGTGCTGAAAGCCATCACCGTGGCGGCCGCGCTCGATGCGGGCGCCATCACGCCCACCGATCTGGTCCTCGACGACAACGACCTGCACATCTACGACGCCGTCATCACCAACGCCGACCGGACGTGGTATCCGGAGGGACACGGCCTGCTCACGGCGGCCCAGGTCCTGGCCCTGTCCAACAATGTCGGCGCGGCCACCATCGGCCTGACGCTGGGAGGGGAGCGCCTGTACGAAGCCCTGCGACGCTTCGGCTTCGGTACAACGACCGGCGTCGAGATGTCCGGCGAGGCGGCGGGGGTCGTCCTGCACCCCGATGACGAGGGCGCGTCGAAGGAGCTGACCACGGCCCAGAACGCCTTCGGCCAGGGGATCACGGTCACGGTCGTCCAGCTGGCCGCGGCCTACGCCGCGCTGGCCAACGGCGGGCGGCTGGTGACGCCGCATATCGTGGCGGGCTGGACGGATGGGGACGGGACCTTCCGGCCACGTGAGATTCCCGCCCCAACCCAGGTCATCACGCCCGAGACATCGGACACGATCCTCGAGATGTTGATCGGCGCCGTCGACGACGGCATCGCCAACGGCGCAGCGGTCGCCGGCTACTCGATCGCCGGCAAGACCGGGACGGCCGAGATCGCGGGCCCGGTCAACGTCCGTGTCCGCACCGGCTGGGATGCCAACGGGCAGCCGATCTACGTCGACACCACCCGGCAGGCGTACATCGAAGGCTGGATCGACTCCAGCTTCGTGGGAATCGCTCCCGCGTCCAGCCCGCGGTTCGTCACGATCATCCTCATTCACCGGCCGGTCGTGGGCCGCGGTGGCATCGGGGAGCGGCCGGAGGACGCATTCGCGCAGCTGGCGCCGCTGGTCTTCGATTACTACGGCATCCCGCCTGACCGACCCCTCCCCGGGGTTGCCACCCAATGAGGCTGGTAGACTCGCGGCCGAAAGCCGCAGGAAACCGCGTGCCCGCGCCGATTCGAATCGACGACCTCCTGGCCGCCACCGGTGGCCGACTCCTGGCCCCCACCCCTGTCCGGTCCTTCCGGCTCGCCGTCGTCGACTCTCGTCGGGTCGTCCCCGGGTGCCTGTTCGTCGCCATGCGCGGGGAGCGCGACGACGGCCACAGGTACGTCGCCAACGCCATCGCCGCGGGCGCCGTGGCGGCGCTCGTCGAGCGCGAGGTCACGCTCCCCTCCACCGGGCGGGCAGCCGTGGTCCGGGTCCAGGACAGCCTGATCGCCCTCCAGGATCTCGCGGCGTGGTGGCGGGACCGATTCGCGGTGCGCGTGGTGGGGATCACCGGGTCGACGGGCAAGACGCTGGCCAAGGAGGTCACCGCGGACGTCCTGGCCCGCACCCTGAGCGTCCTGCGCAACGAGGGCAACCTGAACTCCGAGACCGGTCTGCCGATGACCCTCTTGGGCCTTGAGCCGGGTCACCAGGTCGCGGTCCTGGAGATGGGGATGTACACGGTGGGGGAGATCAGCCGGCTGGTGGAGATCAGCCGGCCCGAGGTCGGGGTCGTGCTGGCGGTGCACCCCACGCACCTGGAGCGGGCGGGAAGCCTGGAGCGCATCGCCCAGGCCAAGGCGGAACTGCCCCGCGGCCTGCCGGCGGACGGGCTCGCCGTCCTGAACGCGGATGACCCGCGCGTGGCGTCCATGGCCGCCCAGACGCGCGCGCCGGTCCGCACCTTCGGCCTGGGCGCATCGGCCGACGTGCGCGCGATCGACGTGGCCTCCGACGGGCTGCGTGGCATGACGTTCACCCTGCAGGCGCCGTGGGGACAGCTCCGGGTCCGCAGTGCGTCGCCCGGACGGCACCTCGTTCCGCACGCCCTGGCGGCGGCCGCGGTCGCGGAGCACTTCGGCGTGCCACTGGTCGACGTGGCGGCCGCGCTGGAGGCCGGCAGCTACGCCCCGCATCGGATGGCCATCGAGGAGATGCCGAACGGGTCGACCCTGGTCGACGACACCTACAACGCCTCGCCGGAGTCGGTGTCGGCCGCCCTCGAGTTCGTGGCCCAGACCCCGGTCGGGCGCGGGCGCCGGCTAGCGGTCCTGGGCGACATGCTCGAGCTTGGGCCCGATGAGCGGACGCTGCACGAGCGGATCGGCGCCCAGGCCGCCGCGGTCCTCGACGGCCTGGTGGCGGTCGGCGAGCGCGGTCGCTGGATCGCGGACGCCGCGCAGGCGGCGGGACTGGAGCGGGTGGCGACGGCGCCCGACGCGGAGCAGGCCCTCTCCGTCGTCGAGCAGACGCTCAACCCGGGCGCGCATGACCTGCTGCTGGTCAAGGCGTCGCGTGGGATCGCCCTCGAGCGCCTGGTCGCCGCTCTGCTGGGCCAACCACCGGACCCGGAGGGCTAGCCGTGGTGCCTCTCCTGCTGGCTGTCGTGCTCGCGTTCGGTGGGGTTGTCCTGCTGGGCCCCATCTACATCCGGCTCCTTCAGCGGCTGGGCTTCGGAAAGCAGATCCGGATCGAGGGACCTCAGGCCCACGCGGTCAAGGCAGGCACGCCGACCATGGGCGGGATGCTGATCGTGGTGGTCGTCATGTTCCTGGCCATGGCCATGCGGCTCGAGGACGAAAGCACCCTGACCCCGATGCTGACCCTGGTCGGGGTGGGCATCCTGGGTGCCATCGATGACTTCGTGAACGTGCGGACCGGATTCGGGATGCGCGGCCGCTACAAGCTGATCTGGCAGACCGTCGTCGCGATCCTGGCCGCGATCTACATTCAGCGCCACTTCGACCTGACCGGCATCAACGTACCGTTGGTGGGCCAGTTCGAGATCCCGATCCTGCTTCTCGTCCTGTTCATCGCGTTCGCGATCGTCGCCGCCTCCAACGCGGTCAACCTGACCGACGGGCTGGACGGGCTGGCGTCGGGGGTCCTGGTCTTCAGCTTCGTCGCCTACCTGCTGATCGCCCTGGTCGGGGTTCCCGGCCTGAAGCTCAGCCAGCCCGAACTGGCGGTCTTCTGTGCGCTCCTGATCGGGGCCCTGATGGGTTTCCTGTGGTTCAACGTCCACCCGGCCCAGATCTTCATGGGCGACGCCGGGGCGCTTGCGCTGGGTGCGACCCTGGCGGTGGTGGCGGTGGTCACCGGCCAGCTCCTGCTGCTTGTGATCATCGGCCTCGTGTTCGTGGCCGAGACCGTATCGGTCATTCTCCAGATCGGGTCCTACCAGCTTCGCGGCAAGCGAATCTTTCGGATGGCCCCCTTGCACCACCACTTCGAGCTGCTCGGCTGGGCCGAGGAAAAGATCACGCTCCGCTTCTGGATCGTGTCCGCCCTGGCCGGGCTGCTCGGCTTCAGCATCTTCCTGGCCACCACCGGGCTGTCCTGATGCCGATGCCTCCCCTCAGCTCCACCATCCCCACTCGCCGGTCCGACCTGGCCGGGCGCCGGGTGCTGGTGCTCGGTCTGGCACGGTCGGGGGTGGCGGCCGCCCGCTTCCTGGCCGATGCCGGAGCCCAGGTGACGGCCTACGACCGTCAGCCGGCCGAGGCCCTGCCCCGGTCCGTCTCCGAGCTCGGGGGTCGGCCGGTGACCCTGGCCCTGGGCGCGAGTCCGGAGGCCGTCATCGGCCTGCTGAGCGATGCCGACCTCGTGGTCACCAGCCCGTCCATCTCGAGCCGCTTCCCAACGACCGAGCCATGGCTGCGCGAGGCACTGGCGGAGGCCGAGCTGCGGGGCGCCGCCATGGTCAGCGAGATCGACCTTTTCCTGCGCCTGACCCGTGCCCGTGTGCTGGCCGTGACCGGGACCAAGGGCAAGACCACGACCGCGTCGTTGGTCGCCGCCATCCTGGCGGCCGCTGACCTCCCGTACATGCTGGGGGGCAACATCGGGACACCGCTCATCGAGGAGGCCGACCGCCTGGAGCCCACCACGTGGGCCGTCATCGAGCTGTCCGAACTCCAGCTCCCGACGCTCAGCCGCGGGGCCGACATCGCGGTCTACACCAACATCCTGGCCGACCACCTGGATCGCCACGCCAGCGTGGAGGCGTATCGGGCGGTCAAGGGCCGCCTGGCCGAACTCTCGGCTCGGGGGGGCGAGCTCGTCCTCAACCGAGAGGACCCGGGCTGCGTGGAACTCGGCGCGCGGCTGCCCGGAGCCCGCGTGCACTGGTACGGGCTCGAGGCGCGCCCCGGCGCGGACGCTTGGGTCGAGGATGGATGGATCGTGGTCGGTGGCCAGCGCGCGCTGGAGACCGTCGACGTGCCGCTCCGCGGCGAGCACATGCGCCGCAACGTCCTTGCCGCCGCGGTCGGCGCGCGGCTGGCAGGCGCCGACACGACAGCCGTGGCCAACGGGGTGCGCACGTTCGGCGGCGTTCCGCACCGGCTCGAGGACCTCGGGGTCCGGGCCGGCGTCGCGTACGTCAATG
Source organism: Candidatus Limnocylindria bacterium (assembly GCA_036397375.1). GTDB lineage: Bacteria > Chloroflexota > Limnocylindria > QHBO01 > QHBO01 > DASTEQ01. The sequence continues at coordinate 10,689 of DASWJA010000017.1, read as the reverse complement.
ACTCGCAAGCGACCATCCCGGTGGCCGCCATCGCCGGCATCATGGCCTTCGACGAGGGCCGAGTGGTGGTCATCGCGGGCGGCCAGGGCAAGGGCCTGGACTATGCCGCGTTCGCGGAGGCCGTCGTGGAGCGCTGCCGGGCCGCGGTCCTGATCGGGGACACGGCGGCCGAGTTGGAGCGCCTGATCGGTGGGCGGGTGCCGGTCCGCCGAGCCTCGTCCATGGCCGACGCAGTCGCCGCGGCCAGCGCAGAAGCGCGGCCCGGCGACGCGGTCCTGCTCGCCCCGGCGGCCGCCAGCTTCGACATGTTCACCGACTACGCCGCGCGCGGAGACGCGTTCCGGGCGGCCGTGGCCGGCCTGCCGGATTCGGGAGGGGACCGATGACGGCGGCCGTCGGCGTCGCGGCCGCGAATCGGCGTGCGGTCCGCACCCGCGGCGTCCAACGGGAGCGTCGGCGGGTCGCCATGCCCCTGCTGGTGGCCGTCCTGTCGCTGGTCGCAATCGGGGTCGTCATGGTCTACTCGGCGTCCAGCGTCCGGGCCCTGCTGAGCAGCAACGACCCGGCGCGCTATGGGATCGCGCAGGCCGTGTTCGCCGCCATCGGCTTGAGCGCGATGGTCGTCTTGAGCCGGATTGACTTTCGGATCTATCGGTACTTCGCGATCCCGGCCTACGTGGGGGCGCTGGTCCTCCTGGCGGTGGTCCTGGTGCCGAGCATCGGGTTCGAGGCCGGCGGATCGCGACGCTGGCTGGAGCTTCCGGTGATCGGGAGTTTCCAGCCCGCCGAGGTCGCCAAGCTGGCGATCATCCTGTACCTGGCCCATTGGCTCGACCGCCGGGGCCGCGCCGCGCATGGCCTGCGGGGAGGCCTGATTCCCTTCGCGCTCCTCGTCGCCCCCGGGTTCTTCCTCATCGCGCTCGAGCCGGACCTCGGCACGGCCGGCATCTACGCCGTGGCCGCGATGTCGGTGTTCTTCATGTCGGGCGCCAGCCTGGTCGGCTTCGTCGCCATGGCCGGCGCCGTTGCGGCCGCGGCCGTGGTCTTCGTGAGCCGGACGCCGTACCAGCTGGCGCGGGTCACCACCTTCCTCGATCCCGAGCGCGACCCGCTGGGGGCCGGCTACAACGCCATGCAGGCGCTGATGGCGCTCGCCATGGGCGGGCTGGCTGGCGTGGGGCTTGGCGCCTCGCGCCAGAAGTACCTGTACCTCCCCGCGCCGTCGACCGACTTCATCTACGCCATCATCGGTGAGGAATGGGGCCTCATCGGGACGCTCATCGTCCTGGTCCTGTTCCTCGTCCTTGCCTGGCAGGGCTACCGCATCGCGGTCCATGCCCCCGACACGTTCTCCGGCCTTCTGGCGGCCGGGATCACGACCTGGCTCGTGGTCCAGGCAGTCATCAACATGATGGTGGTGACCGCCCTGTGGCCGGTCACCGGCGTCCCACTGCCGTTCATCAGCTACGGCGGAACGGCACTCATCATCAACCTCGTGGCGGTCGGCATCCTGCTGTCGATCAGCCGCGAGGCGCAGATAGGATCGGTGTTCGATGCGCTTCGTGATCTCAGGCGGCGGGACCGGCGGGCACATCTACCCCGCGTTGGCCGTCGCGCAAGCCCTGCGCGAGCTGCGTCCCGAGGTTGAGCTCGCGTACGTGGGCGGCGTCCGCGGCTTCGAGCGCCGGCTGGTGGGCGAGGCCGGCGCAATGCCGTATCACCAGCTGGCCGTCCGTTCCCTGCGCTCCGCCGGGCGCGACGCCCACCTCGTCCTGGACCCGATGCGCCTTGTCGCCGCGGCCCCGCAGGCGTGGCGGCTCCTGGGCCGCCTTCGACCGGCGGCGGTCTTCACCACCGGCGGGTACCTCGCCATCCCGCTCCTCGCCGCGGCCCGGGTCCGCGGCATCCCGAGCATCGTGTGGGAGGGCAACGTGATCCCCGGTCGGGCGACGCGCGCCGTCGGACGGCTGGCCACCAGGGTCGCGGTCGCCTTCCCGCCGACCGGGGAGGCGTTCGGGAAGCGCGCGTTCGAGTCCGGCACCCCGATTCGCTCCTTGGCCGGGATCGACCGCGTCGCGGCTCGCGCCGCGATGCGGGTCGGCCCCGAGGACCGACTGCTGCTGGTCTTCGGCGGTTCGCAGGCCGTGGCCCGCATCACGTCCGCCCTGGACGAGGCTCTGCCCGCGCTCGTCGCCGACTGGGTGGTGCTGCACCTGGCGGGCGAGGCGGGGATGGTCGCCGCCCTGGCCAGCCGCGAGCAGCTGCCGGAGTTGCAGCGCGACCGGTACCGCCCCGAGCCGTATCTGACCGATCGCATGGCCGCGGCACTGGTGGCTGCCGACCTCGTGCTCGGGCGGGCTGGATCCTCGACCTGTGCCGAGGTCGCCGGCGCGGGCGTGGCCGCCATCCTGGTCCCGTATCCCCACGCCCGCGGGCACCAGGCGGCGAACGCGGCCTGGCTGGCCCAGCACGGGGCAGCCGTGGTCGTGCCCGACGAGGCATTGACCGGGGAGCGGCTGCGGGTGGAGGCGGCCGGGCTGCGGGATGACGCCCGTCGGACGCCCATCGCGGCCGCCGCGCGGCAGCTGGGCCGTCCCCAGGCCGGCCACGAGATCGCGGCCGCGCTCCTCGAGCTGGCGGAGGCCTCGACCGCGTGACCGCCTCAACGGCCGCCGGGCGCGGGCGCGAGTTGGATGCCGGCCTGGACCGCCTCGACCGAATCGCGGACGAGCGGGGGATCCGGCTCCGTCCAGAGGCGCCCCTGGCTCCGATCACCACCCTGCGGGTCGGGGGTTCGGCCGACCGGCTGGCGGAGCCTCGCACGCGCGACGAGCTGCAGGCGGTTCTGAACGCGGCCCGCGAGGCCGAGGTGGCGTGGCTGGTCGTGGGCAACGGCAGCAACCTGGTTGTCGCCGATCGAGGCGTTCGAGGGCTCGTCATCCGGAACCGGGCCCGGGCGGTCCGCATTGACGGCAACGTCCTGTCCGCGGATGCCGGTGCGCCGATGGCCCTGCTCGTGAAGCGCGCGACCGCCGCGGGATTGACTGGACTGGAGTGGGGGATCGCGGTTCCCGGCACCCTGGGGGGCGCCGTGTGGGCCAACGCGGGGGCCCACGGTGGCGAGATGCGGCAGCGCGTGACCCAGGTCGATGCCTGGGACGCCGACTCCGGCCGTGTCCACTGCCTGACCAACGCGGCATGCCGCTTCGATTACCGCGAGTCGCGCTTCAAGCACGAACGCCTGGTGGTGATGGAAGCCGATCTCGAGCTCGCCCCTGACGCGCCGCAGGCCGTGGCAGCCCGGGTCGCCGAGCACCAGGCCCAGCGCGCCGCCACCCAGCCGCTGGCCGAGCAGAACGCGGGGAGCGTCTTCCGGAATCCGCCCGGGGACTTCGCCGGACGCCTGATCGAGGCCGCGGGGCTGAAGGGGGCACGGGAAGGCGGCGCATCGATCAGCGAGCAGCACGCGAACTTCATCGTCACCCGGCGCGCCGGACGCGCGGCCGACGTGCGGCGCCTGGCCGAACGGGTCCGGTCCACCGTGCTCGATGCGAGCGGTGTATCGCTGACCTACGAGATCGAGTTCGTCGGCGATTGGGAGCCGGACCGATGACCCGCCGGCTCAGGGTCGGAATCTTTGCCGGTGGCCGCTCAGCCGAGCACGAGGTGAGCATTGCGTCGGCCGAGTCGGTCCTGCGCGAGATCGACCGCGATCGGTATGAGCCATACCTGATCTACATCGATACCGCCGGTGGCTGGCATCTGCCCGCCGGCTCCGCGCCAGAGCTGGGACCCGGCGAGAGCCTGGCCCTGCGCCTGGGTGCCGAGACGATTCCCGAGCACAGCGCGCGGCTCGAGTCGGGGGAGACCAGCCTGCCCGTGGTGGCCGACGCCCGGTCCGCGGTCCCTGCCCGCGCCGCGGTCCGGACCCTGGCCGAGGCCATCGACGTGGCGTTCCTGGCGGTCCATGGCCCGTTCGGCGAGGACGGGACGCTCCAGGGCTTCCTCGAGTTGGCCGGGATCCCGTACACCGGCGCCGGCGTGCTGGCCAGCGCGGTGGCCATGGACAAGGTCGTCTTCAAGGACCTCATGCGCGGCCACCAGTTGCCGGTGCTGGACTACCTGTGGTTCTCGGTCCGCGCGTGGCGCCGCGCGCCGCAGCAGGTCGTGGATGAGATCGTGGCCCGGATCGGCTCCCGCGCGGTGGTCAAGCCCGCCCGCCTGGGCAGCAGCGTGGGCATGAGCCTGGCGCACGACCCGGATGAGCTGCCGGCCGCCCTCGAGGAGGCATTTGGTTGGGATTCGAAGGTCATCGTCGAGACCTACCTGCCCGGGGCCCGTGAGTTCGAGTGTGGCGTGCTGGGCAATGACGACCCGATCGTGTTCGAGCCTGGCGAGGTCATCAGCCACCATGAGCTGTACGACTACGAGGCGAAGTACATCCCCGGCCTGGCCGATGTCGTCCCTCGCGCCGATGTCGCCCCTGAGCTGGCGGAACGGCTGCGCGGGCTGGCGCATGCCGCCTACCGCGCGGTCGACGCGCGTGGCATGGCGCGCATCGATTTCCTGGCCGTCCCCGACGCGGTGTTCCTGTCCGAGATGAACACCATCCCCGGTTTCACGACCACCAGCATGTTCCCCAAGCAGGCCGAGCTGGCAGGGATCAGCTTTGCCGACCTCGTGGCGCGGCTCCTGGACCTGGCCCAGGAGGGCTCGGGCGAATGAGGTGGCAGCGTCTGTTCGAGCCCACCCGCCCGGTCGTCCGGCGCCGCCGAGGGGCGACCAGCCTGGCGGTGACCAGTCCGACGCCCGGCCGGACAAAGAGCCGGACGACCGGGCACACGAACGCTGGGCGCGGGCGGCCGGATCGCGGAGCCCGGCCCCCGAAGTCCGTTCCGGCCCCACGGCGGCGGCGGCGCCGCATCAACTGGACCCGGATCTCCGCACTGGCGCTGTCCCTGACCATGGTCGCGACCCTGGCGTGGCTGGCCGGCGGCCCGTTGCTCCGCGTTCGGTCGGTCAGCTACCACGGCGCCGGGTGGACGTCGGATGCCGACCTGGACGCGCTGATGGCGCCGATCATGGGTCGCAGCGCCCTGATGGTCGACGCGGCCGGCCTGGCCCTCGAACTCAGCGCGCTCCCCGGGGTCGAAGCGGCGAGCGTTGAAGTCGGCGTGCTCGGATCGGCCCAGGCGACGCTGGTCGAGAGCGGCGCCGTGGCGCTGTGGCGGACGAGCGCGGCGCAGCTCCTGCTGGCCGAGGACGGCACCGTGGTCGGCGTCCAGTCCCGGGATGCGGTCGCACGGGGGAGCCTCGTCGGCCTGCCCGTCGTCGACGACCTGCGAGACGCCTCGCATGACCTCACGGTCGGTGACGCGTTGCCTCCCAGCGAGCTGGACGCGGCGCTGGCACTGGCGGCGCTGACCGGTAGCCGACTCGGTTCCCAGACTGCAGTCCTGAACCTCGCACTGGATCCGACCTACGGGTTCGTCCTGTCGTCGCCTCAGGCCGGCTGGCGGGCCGCCTTCGGCTACTACGGGCTCGATCCGCTGGAGACGCCTGACCGCATGACCGCCCGGATCGCGTCCCAGGCCAGCGCGGTCCGGACTCTGTTCGCGGCGCACGCCGAGGCCGGCGTGGCGTGGGTCGATGCCCGCAACCCGGGAAAGGTATATTTCCGTGCCCGGGGCTGAGACCGTCGGCCGGACGGCGGCGGCACCCGAGCCCCGTCCAAGCGTGGGGTCCTGAACCTCCGGATGTGGCTCCCCCTGATCGGGCTCGGGCTCGGCATTCTGCTCGGGCTCACCCTCAACGTGAGCGTCAGCCCGGAACTGGCCCGCTACAGCGCTGTCGCCATCCTGGCCGGGCTGGACTCGATCCTGGGCGCGGTGCGCGCGGAGCTGGATGGCCAGTACGACAACCGGATCTTCCTGAGCGGGTTCGTGGCCAACACGGCCGTCGCGGTGGTGCTGACCTTCGTCGGTGACCGGCTCGGGATCGACCTGTACCTCGTGGCCCTGATCGCTTTCGGCCTCCGCATCTTCCAGAACGTGGCGCTCATTCGGCGCCACTTCCTGTAAGGTCGGCCGGCGTCCGAGCGGAGATTTCGTGGACAGAGAGACCGTCCTGGTCGGCATCGACCCTGGCAGCACCAAGGTGACCACCCTCATCGGCGAGGTCACCCCGGCCGGCGACGTGAACGTTGTCGGCTACGGGATTGCCCCCTCGATCGGCATCAAGAAGGGGATGGTCGCCAACATCGAGCAGACGGTGCAATCCATCGCCACCTCGGTCGAGAAGGCCGAGCGGCTGTCGGGCTACAAGATCGGTTCGGCCTTCGTGGCGGTCGGGGGTGGCCATATCTCGTCCCAGAACAGCCGGGGCGTGGTGGCGGTCAGCGGACATCGGCGCGAGGTCAGCAAGGAGGACGTTGCCCGGGCCACCGAGGCTGCCCGCGCGGTCCAGGTCCCGTCCAACCGGGAAATCCTGCATGTCATCCCGCGCGGCTACATCGTGGACGGACAGGAGGGCATCAAGGACCCGCTCGGGATGAGCGCGGTCCGCCTGGAGGTCGAGACCCACATCGTGGCCGGGGCCAGCACCTCGTTGCAGAACCTCACCAAGTGCGTCAGCTCGGCCGGGGTCCAGATCGACGAGCTGGTGATCGCCTCGTTGGCCGCGGCCGAGGCGACGCTGAGCGACACCGAGAAGGAGCTGGGGGTCATCGTCGCCGACGTCGGTGGCGGGACGACCGACATGGCCGTCTTCGTGGATGGGGCTGTCCACCATTCGGCGGTGATCCCGGTGGGCGGGATCCACGTCACGAACGACGTGGCGATCGGGCTGCGGACGAGCCTCAACTTGGCCGAGGACGTGAAGATCCGGCACGGCACCTCGAACGTGGCCGAGGTGCAGCCCGAGGAGCTGATCAACGTCGCGGTGATGGGTGACGGCGGCGGACAGACACTCCAACGCCGCAAGCTGAGCGAGATCATCGAGGCCCGCATGCGTGAGCTGTACGAGCTCATCCGGGAGGAGGTCGCCCGGTCGGGACATGGCACCCCGCTGCCCGCCGGGCTGGTCCTGACCGGCGGCGGCGCGCGGCTGGCGGGGGTGGCTGAGCTGGCCCGCGACGTGCTCGAGATGCCGGTCCGGGTCGCCACCCCGCAGGGTGTGGGCGGCCTGATGGACCAGCTCGCGAACCCGGCGTTTTCGACCTCGCTGGGACTCCTGCTGTGGGGCGCCCGACAGGTTGGCGCCGAGCCGATCGGCTACACCACCCGCACCCCGATGAGCGCCGGCTTGAGCCGCGCGGGGACCTGGATCCGGAACCTCTTCCCCGGCTGATCGGCTCCGGCTACGGGGAGGTGCGATGTGGAGGGCGGAGAGCGTCATCCACCGCCCAACGCGAGGTTGTGGACAACTCGCCGCGAGGTTGTGGACAGATCGACTCACCGTCCCCAGGGAGGGTCGGTAGAATCGGCCCAGGCCCGTTAACTCTGGGTTCGGACCCTTCCCGTGCCCGGCCATACCGCCTGCACCAGGAGGATTCGCATGCCGCTCAGGTCCGACGCAGAGAACTTCGCCCTGATCAAGGTCATCGGCATCGGCGGCGGAGGCAGCAACGCCGTCAACCGCATGATCCGTGCCGAGATGATGGGCGTCGAGTTCATCGCCGTGAACACCGATGCCCAGGCGCTGCTCCAGAGCGACGCGCCGCACAAGATCCGGATCGGCGACAAGATCACCCGCGGCCTGGGGGCTGGCGCGGATCCGGCGATCGGCCAGCGAGCGGCCGAGGAGGACTCGGAGAAGGTTTACGAGGCGCTCAAAGACGCCGACATGATCTTCATCACCGCCGGCATGGGCGGGGGCACCGGCTCGGGCGCCGCGCCGGTGGTGGCCGAGATCGCCAAGGACCTCGGCGCGCTCACCGTGGCGGTCGTGACCAAGCCGTTCAGCTTCGAGGGCGTGCGCCGCAAGCTGGTGGCCGAGCAGTTCACCGAGGCCCTCAAGGAGAAGGTCGATACCCTGATCACGATCCCCAACGACCGGCTGCGCGAGGTCGTGGACAAGAAGACCTCGATCCTCGACGCCTTCCGGGTGGTGGACGACGTCCTGCGCCAGGGAGTGCAGGGCATCAGCGACCTGATCATGGTGCCGGGCCTCATCAACCTCGACTTCGCCGACGTGAAGACGATCATGCGCGAGGCCGGGAGCAGCATGATGGGAATCGGCATCGGCAGCGGCGAGAACCGCGCCGTGGAGGCGGCTCGGGCGGCGGTCATGAGCCCGCTGCTGGAGATCAACATCCAGGGCGCCCGCGGCATCCTGTTCAACGTCACCGGCGGCAGCGACCTCGGCCTGTTCGAGGTCAACGAGGCGGCCGAGGTGATCAAGGAGGCCGCCGATCCGGAGGCCAACATCATCTTCGGCACGGTCATCGACGACCGGATGCGCGACGAGGTCAAGGTGACCGTCATCGCCACCGGCTTCGATGGGACCCGCAAGCCGAAGCCCGGCCCGCGAGCCGCGGCCAGTGAGACGGCCGTCGGCCTTGAATCGTCACTCGACGAGAAGAGCCGCGAGCTGCTGGCCGAGATCGAGCGCGAGCGGGCCGAGCGATCGCCGTTCGCGGTGACGCCGGCGTCCGAGCCGCTGGCCGTTGAGCCCGAGCCGGCGGAGGTCAGCCGGTCGCGCGACCGTGAGCCGGTCCCGTCGCGTCCGACCTCCCTGGAACGACCCGCGTACGGGGACACAGACCTCGACATCCCGAGCTTCCTGCGCCAGCCGAACCGCGAACGCGAGTAAGGCCGCTCGGCATCGACCGATGAGCCCCGGCTGCGGCCGGGGCTCGGTGCGTAAAGGGACATGACCGATACCGACCCGCTGGTCGAAGCCATCGCCGAGCGCTGGGCCCACGTGCGGGCCCGCATCGATGCCGGCGCCGCGGCCGTGGGCCGCGATCCGGCCCGCGTCCGGGTCGTGGCGGTCAGCAAGGGCTTCGGGGTCGACGTCGTCCGCGCCGCGCGCCGTGCCGGACTGGAGCGGTTTGGCGAGAACCGAGTCCAGGAAGCGGAGACCAAGGTCGTCTCCGTGCCGGACGTGGAATGGCATCTTGTCGGCCACTTGCAGTCGAACAAGGCGCGCCGGGCGGTGGTCCTGTTCCCGTGGCTCGGGGCCATCGACTCGGTGGCCCTGCTGGAACGCGTCGACGCCCTCGCCGACGAGCTCGGGCTGCGGCCACGGGTCCTGCTCCATGTCAACCTGACCGGATCGGCGTCCCAGCACGGTTTCGGGCTGAGCGGGCTGGGATCCGGCGGCAGCGATCGCACCGACCTCGCCAGGTCGATGGCCTCCATTCGGGCCGCGCGGGTTGAGGGCCTGATGGGGATCGGTCCCCTGACGAGCCGGGCCGACGCCTCTCGTGCGGCCTTCGCGCGGCTCCGCCAGCTCCGCGATGAGCTGGAGCAGGAGACGGGCCAACCGCTGCCCGAGCTCTCGATGGGCATGAGTGCCGACCTAGAATCTGCGGTGGCGGAGGGAGCGACCCTGGTCCGGGCCGGGACGGCGCTGTTCGGGGAGCGGCCGATCACTGACTGACGGCAACCTCCGGGCGCGTTCAGGGCGCTGCTATTCTGGCCCGGTGACACTGGTCCTCATCACATTCGTGAAGTTGCTCAGCACGCTCCTCTGGGTGCTGATCCTGGCCCGGGTCCTCATCAGCTGGACCAATCCGCGAGGCGGCGGGCCGGTGACGGCGTTCGTCTACCAGTTCACCGAGCCGATCCTGGCGCCCATCCGCCGCCTGATCCCGCCCACGTCGGGGATCGACTGGTCGCCGCTGATCGCGATGCTGATCCTGTCCGTCGTCTCGCGCGTCGTCTACGCCCTCTGAGACTTTGGTCGTGGGGAAGTGGCCGCCCACCCTTACCCTGCGCGTCAAACCACGGTCGGGATCGACAGGCGTGGGACCTTGGCGTGACCAGGTTCTGCAGGTGCGAGTCACTCCGCCGCCGACCGATGGCGAGGCCACCGCGGCCGCGCTGGTCGCCTTGGCAGCCGCGCTGGACGTGCCGCGCTCGGCGGTGCGCCTGCTGAAGGGGGACCGCAGCCGCCTCAAGCGCGTGGTCGTGGCTGGCCTGACTGCCGAACAACTCGCCGTACGCCTGGAGCGCCTGGGCGATGCCGCGGATTGAGCCGCCGATTCGGGCGTCGGTATACTGGCCGCTCCCCGAGGGGCGATTAGCTCAGCTGGTTAGAGTGCACGGTTCACATCCGTGAGGTCACTGGTTCGAGTCCAGTATCGCCCACCACTCGACGCCTGAGGCCCGGAGGGTCGGCGCCATGCGGGTCGCCATCTTCGGTGAGTCCTACCTTCCCCATCTGTCCGGCGTGACGGTCTCGACCGAGACGCTGGCCCGCGGCCTGGGCGCCCTGGGCCATCAGGTCCTGCTCATCGTGCCGCGTCCGAGGTCAGGATCGGATCCGGGGACCGCGGGCGCGCCCGGGCCCGACCCCGAGGTGGCATGGCTGCCGTCCTACCACCTGCCTCCGGCCCCGCCAGGCTACCGGACGCCGGTGCCGCTCCCCTCGGCCGCGCTGCGCCGGGCGGTGGCCTTCGCGCCTGACGTCGTCCACGCCAACTCGCCGTTCAGCTCGGGGATCATGGCCCGCGCGGTGGCCCGG
>DASWJA010000016.1:0-14286 GCA_036397375.1 Candidatus Limnocylindria bacterium | reverse complement strand
CCATGCGGGGCCGCCGAACGCGGCCACCCAGTTGGTCGGTGGCGCCGACCCGGGGCGCGGATCGGCCCACAGGTACCAATCACGGGACGCGTTGGCGCGCGACGCGCGCGCGGCCGCGAACCACGGATGTCGGTCCGAGGTATGGCCCGTGACCAGGTCGAGGAGCACCCGCACCCCCCGCTCGTGGGAGGCCGCCAGCAGGCGGTCGACATCGGTCAGGGAACCGAACTCCGGGGCGACCGCGGTGAAATCGGTCACGTCGTATCCGCCGTCGACGCCCCCATGCGGGTAGAACGGGGACAGCCAGATCGCGTCCACGCCCAGCGAGTCCGGAGGACCGGCCAGGTGATCCAGGTGGGCCGTCACCCCGGGCAGGTCGCCGATGCCGTCCCCGTCTTTATCCGCGAAAGCGCGGGCATAGACCTGGTACAGGACCGCCCCCTCGGCCCAGCTCGGCGTCACGCCTCGCGGCTCATCACTCGATGCTGATCAGGACGCCGTCGCCGTCGGGGTCCTCGACATCGATGATGGGACCGATCGCGCCGCCTCGGAGGGCAGCGCGGACGCGAGCGGCCTGCTCGCCGGCCAGCCCGGGCACCATGTTCAGCGCGATCTCGGCTACCGACAGGGGAACGCGCAGGTTCACCACCGTCCGGCCCTGCTCCTCGACACGGATCCGGAGCTGGCGAGCGCCGGCCCCCGCCTCCCGCGCCGCCTCGGACGATCGCCCCGCGGGCGGCTCCGCGCGAGCGGTGAGGGCGGCCACGATGGGCGCTGCCTCTTCCGGGGTCAGCCGTCCCTCGGCCACCAGGCGCAGGACGGTCTCCAACTCATCCGTCAAGCGCGGCCACCCAGCCGTCGCAATGCCTCGTCGACGTCGATCTCGCCGCGCTCGAGCGCTCGCAGGATCTCGTTTCGCTCGTCGGCGTGCGGAGCTGTCGACGGCGCCGATGCCATGGATGCTTCGGCCGGCCCCGGCCGCTGTCGCGACTGGGTGACGGCCAGGTCGCCGGACATCGAGTTGAACGCCACCGAGGCGGCGCCGTCGCCCAGGACGAGGCGCCGTCGGTCTGCCCTGCCCTCCAGGCGGTGGGGGAGCGCCGAGTGGATGTCGCTCGACATGCCACGCACGGCCACCGTCATCCCGCTGCCCGACGCCAGCCGGAAGTCGCCGCTCACGGTGTCCACGGCGTGCGGGGTCACCGGGCTCAGCGCCCCGTCGACCGACACGTCGCCGCTGACACTCTGGATCCGGACGTGTTCGAAGGTCGGTGCCTGGGCGGACAGGTCGCCCGATACGTTGTTCATCGTCAAGGAGACTGGTGCGCTGGCGCGCAGGCTGACATCGCCGGACACGGAGTCGACATCCAGATCACCGCCCGCGTCGACCAGGCGGAGGTCGCCCGACACCGACTGGAAGTGCTGCGAGCCACTGAACCCTGATGCCTGGACGTCACTGCTCACGACGCGAACCTCCAGCCGGCAGCCGGCCGGTGCCTCGACCTCGACACCATACAACTCGGCGGTTCGCCCGCCCAGCAGGCGCGAGATCGCACCGCCCAACCCGCGATGGCCATCCGGCTCGTCCACCGCCAGGGTGCCGTTCCCGGCGTGGACACGCAGCCGCAGCGTCTCGAACGCCTCGTCGGCTTCCTGGTCGGAGGTGGCGCCGATCTCGAACGTCGCGCGCACGTGGGCCGAGGCACCGGCGGTCGCGGTCAGCCGCACATCGGCCGACGTGACCGCCAGAGACAGCGCGCCACCGGGTCCGATCTCGTGGTCGATGTCCTGGACGCGCCGATAGGTGGGCATCAGTCGGTTCCTTCGAGGTCGCGCAATGCCTCGGCGGCGGCCGCGGCATTGATCTCGCGCTTGGCCAGGCGCTCCAGGATGGCGCGGCGTTGGGTGGCCGTGTCCGCTGAGGCGGCGGCTCCCGTCTCTCGGTCGCCTCCGTCGTCGACCAGCTCCGGGCCGGACTCGCCATCGGCCAGTCCGAGCGCCTGGACCAGCGCCTCGACCCGTGCCCGAACGGTGGGGTAAGAGATCCCAAGCGCGCGCTCCATCTCCTTGAGGTTGCCGCGGGAGCGGAGGAAGCTCTCGAGGAGCGCCATCTGCTCGCGGTTCAGCTTTCCGAATCGCCCGACCCCGAATTCCCCCTCCAGGGTGGTACCGCAGGTCCGGCAATGGAGGCGGCTGATGGCCAGCTCACCGGCGCATACCGGGCAGGTGGCGATGACGTCGCGAGGTGCCATCAGCGGCGGCTGCTGGCGGGAGCCGCTGGCTGCGGTTCGCGCCGGTGGATGCGCGGCGCGGGCCGAGTGGTCTCCGTGGCGCGATGCTGGCGCAGGCGGTCCTCGACGACCAGCTGCGCGTAGTGGAATCGGTAGTCCAACACTGTCCTGTCTCCCTATCTGAGTGATCTGATGGGCAGACAGTAATGTGGTGTTGCTATCTTGTCAAGGCCATGTTCTATTTTGTTCGTATCCGCATCAGATTAGGCGTTTCGAGAACGGAATCTCGTGCCTACGGCAGGGCCGGATCGGGCCGCTCGGGATCGATGCCCAGCTCAACAAGGGCCGCCTGCAGCTCGTCAAAGGTCGCTTCCCCAGTCCTGCGCAGTCCGACCAGGGCGGCATACGCGATCTGCTCTGGGCTGACCTCGAAATAGGTGCGGAGCGCCTCGCGCGTGTCGGACCGCCCGAACCCGTCGGTGCCGAGGACCACGTATGGGCGGTCGATCCAGCGCGCGACCATGTCCGGGACGGCCTTCACGTAGTCGGTCGCCGCGACGATGGGCCCGGGCGCACCGGCCAGTTGGCGCACGAGGTACGGAACTTCGGGCTCCACGCCCGGGTGCAGCCGGTTGTGGCGCTCGACCCGGAGGGCGTCGGCGCGCAGCTGCTGGAACGAGGTGGCGCTCCAGACGTCGGCCGCCACGCCGAATCTTTCGGCGAGCAGGTCCGCCGCGCGCAGGGCCTGGTGCAGGATCGAGCCGGAGCCCAGAATCTGCACTCGTCGGCCTTCGCCGGCTGCAGGCCGGCATCGGTACAGCCCGCGCAGGATCCCGTCTTCCACACCCTCGGGCAGCGGGAGCTGGGTCCAGTTCTCGTTGTACAGGGTGATGTAGTAGAAGACGTCCTCGCCGGCCTGCCACATGCGCCGGATGCCCTCGCGGATGATGACCCCCAGCTCGTACGCGTAGGCCGGGTCGTAGGACTGGAGGTTCGGGACGGCCAGCGCGTACAGGTGGCTCTGACCGTCATCGTGCTGGAGGCCCTCCCCGGTGAGGGTGGTGCGACCCGCGGTGGCGCCCATCATGAATCCCCGGCCGCGCGCGTCGCCGAAGGCCCACACCTGATCGCCGGTCCGCTGCAGGCCGAACATCGAATAGAAGACGTAGAACGGGATCATCGGCTGACCGTGCACCGAGTACGCGGTCCCGGCTGCGGTGAACGAGCCCATGGCCCCTGCCTCGGTGATCCCTTCCTCGAGGATCTGGCCGTCGACCGCCTCGCGATAGGAGAGGAGCAGCTGGCGGTCGACCGAGGCGTAGCGCTGGCCAAGCGGGTTGTAGATCCCCAGCTCCTTGAACAGGGGGTCCATCCCGAAGGTCCGGGCCTCGTCGGGGATGATCGGGACCACACGCTGCCCGAGATCCGGGTCCCGAACCAGGTTGCGCAGCAGTCGGCCGAAGGCCATGGTCGTCGAGGCCGGCCGGTCGGCCCCGGCGAACACTTCAGCGAAGACCGCGTCGGCGGGCGCCGGCAGGGGCTGGGACTCGACCCGACGCCGCGGGAGGGTCCCGCCCAGGGCATTCCGACGCTCGAGCATGTAGCGAATCTCCGGACTGTCCATGCCGGGGTGGTAATACGGGGCGTCCGCCAGCTGGTCGTCGGGGATCGGGAGCTGGAGCCGATCCCGGAAGATGCGCAGCTCGTCCACGGTCAGCTTCTTGGACTGGTGAGTCACGTTGCGGGCCTCGATGCCCGGGCCCAGGGTCCAGCCCTTGACGGTCTTGGCCAGGATCACGACCGGCGCCCCCTGGTGTTGGGTGGCGTAGTGGTAGGCGGCGTACAGCTTGCGGTAGTCGTGTCCGCCGCGCCGGAGCGCCGCCAGCTCGGGATCTGTCTTGTCCGCCACCAGGGCAGCCAGACGCGGATCGGGGCCGAAAAAGTGCTCCCGGATGTAGGCGCCATCGGCCACCGACAGGGTCTGGTAGTCGCCGTCCAGGGTCTCGGTCATCTTGTTCAGGAGCACGCTCTCCGTGTCCCGTTCCAGCAGGGCATCCCATTCGCGGGCCCAGATGACCTTGATGACGTGCCACCCGGCGCCACGGAACACCGACTCCAGCTCCTGGATGATCTTGCCGTTGCCCCGCACCGGGCCGTCGAGGCGCTGGAGGTTGCAGTTCACGACGAAGACCAGGTTGTCGAGCCCCTCGCGCGCCGCGAGGCTCAGGCCGGCCAGCGACTCCGGCTCGTCCATCTCCCCGTCGCCCACGAATCCCCAGACCCGGGTGTCGGCCGTATCCGCGATGCCGCGCGCGGCCAGGTAGCGGTTGAAGCGGGCCTGGTAGACGGCCGCCAGCGGGCCGAGGCCCATCGAGACGGTTGGGAACTGCCAGAACTCGGGCATGGTCCGTGGGTGTGGATACGAGGGCAGCCCACCCGCCCAGAGGGCCTCCCGGCGGAAGTGGTCGAGTTGCTCGACTGTCAGGCGGCCCTCCAGGAAGGCCCGGGCATAGATGCCGGGCGCCGCGTGGCCCTGGAAGTAGACCAGGTCGCCGGGGCCGTCATCCCATCCGCGGAAGAAGTGGTTGAAACCGACCTCGTACAGGCTGGCGGCCGAGGCGTACGTGGACAGGTGGCCGCCGATGCCCTCGAAGCGGGTGTTGGCGCGCAGGACCATGACCAGCGCGTTCCAACGGATCATGCGCCGGATCCGCAGCTCCATCGCCTCGTCGCCGGGGAAGGGCGGCTCCTGCTCGGGCGAGATGGTATTCACGTACCGGGTCTGGGTCAGGGGTGGCAGGCCGACCTGGAGCTGGCGCGCCCGCTTGAGGAGCCGGTACAGGATGAACCGGGCGCGCTCGGGCCCGGCCTGCTCGACCACCGCGTCGAGCGACTCGAGCCACTCCTCGGTCTCGACCGGGTCCTGGTCGGGGAGTTGGTGCTTGAACTGGTCGAAGACGTCGTGCACGACGGTCGCATCCTACCGGCAGATAGACTTGAGGGGCCGATGTCGCGCGCCGAACGCCGCCAGTACCAGCGCATGATGAAAGGGCAGGACCCGTACGCGCCGCCCAAGGTGGGTGGGCGGCGCCCGCCGCGCCGGCCCGGCCCGCGGGCGCCGCGGGATTGGTCGTTCCATCGCGGTTTCTGGCTCAAGAGCGCGGCGGTGGCCGTGGTCGCCGGTCTGATCGGCCTGTCGGTGGTGTGGCCATCCGGTGCCGAGCGCGCGGCTTTGGTCGGTCTCGGCGCGGCGGCGGCATCGATCGGTCTGCTTGTGGTCCTCCGCCTCCTCCTGCGCCGGGCTGCTGCCCGCTGAGCCGGTGGGTCCCGCCGTCGGCCTGTTGGCCGCCATCGCCCTCGGCTACCTGCTGGGGGCCATCCCGTTCGGGGTGGTCGTCGCCCGCCTGGCCGGCGGGCAGGACCCGCGCGCCGTCGGCTCGGAACGGACCGGCGCGACCAACGCGGTCCGGGCGTTGGGGATCGGCTTGGGGGTGCTGGTGGGCCTGCTCGACCTGGCCAAGGGCCTGGTGGCCGCCGCAATCGGCGCGGGGATCGGCGGCGGGGTGGGCCTGGCGCCCGAGTGGGTGGCGGCGGGGAGTTGCGTGGCGGCCGTGACGGGCCACATCCGCTCGATGTTCATCGGCTTCCGGGGCGGTCGGGGAGTGGCGACCGCGGCCGGCGGGTTCCTGATCCTGGTGCCCGCGGCCCTCCTCCTCGTCCTCCCCATCATCGGGGTCGTGGTGGCGGTCACCCGGTACGTGTCGCTGGGCTCGATCGCGGGCGCGGCCAGTGCCCCGCTGGTGGTGGCCGGCCTGTGGCGGGTCGGCCAGGCGTCGATGGCGGACGTGGCCTACGCCGGCGTGGTCGGCGTCCTTATCATCGCGGCCCACGCCGACAACATCGCCCGTCTGCGAGCCGGCACCGAGCGGCGGGTGGGACGCGGGGCCCCCGCGGAACCGCGCACATGACGACTCGCTGGACGCTGCCGAATCTGCTCGGCCTGTTCCGGCTGGCCATCACCCCGGTCCTGGTCGTCCTGGTTCTGCTCTCATTCCCGGGCAGCGGGTTGCTGGCTTTCGTCGTATTCGTCCCGGCCGCATTGTCGGATCTGTTCGACGGGTGGCTGGCCCGCGCCCGAGGCCAGGTGACGACGCTCGGAGTGTTCCTGGACCTGACTGCCGACAAGGTGCTCGTCGCCGCGCTGCTCATCGCGCTGGCCCAGGCCGGCCTGGCCGCGACCTGGATCGTGATCGTGATCGTGGTCCGCGAGCTCGTCGTGGCCGGGGTGCGCCAGCTGGCGGCCAACGCGCAGCTCCACGTGGCGTCCGAAGGGCTTGGCAAGGCCAAGACGGTGGTCACCCTGGTCGCGATCGCGGCCCTGCTGCTGGCATTCGATGCGCGGACCGGCGGACCGTTGGCCACGAGTGGGATCGGTCCGCTGGCCCACGTGACCGGCGGCTGGCTGCTGGTGACGGCCATGATCCTGGCGGTGCTGTCCGGGATCGACTACCTGGTCAAGGCGTGGCCCATCCTGTCCGCCGAGGATGGGGACGAGACCCCGCCGACTACTTGATGAGCTTGGTGGCCAGCCGGCTGCGGGCGAGAACCATGGCCGCGCCCCCGAAGACCCCCAGGTACGCCACGTGGACCAGGATCGACCAGCCCACGATCCCTGTCGTGAGCCCGCGCAGCAGCTCGACACAGTGGTACAGGGGCGTGGCCTGGACCAGCCACTGGATCGGCTCGGGGTAGATGCTGATCGGGAAGAAGGTGCCGCTGAACAGGAACATCGGCATGATGATCAACCCGAAGGGCAGGTCGAAGTCCTGGACCGTGCGCAGGAACGTGCTGGTGGCCAGGCCGGCGGCGCAGAAGGCCAGCGAGCAGAACAACGTGGCCGGCAGGGCCAGCACCGCCCAGGGGCTGATGAGCAGGCCCATCACCCACATGACCCCCACGAAGGCGATGGCGTAGATGGTGGCCCGGATCATGGCCCACATCAGCTCGCCCAGGGCGATGTCGCCGATGCCCAACGGCGTCACCAGGATTGCGTCATAGACCTTCTCGAAGTTCAGCTTGAAGAAGACGTTGAAGATGGTCTCGCTGATGGCGCCGTTCATGGTCGACTGGGCGAGCAGGGCGGGCGCCACGAACGCTGCGTAGGTAACCAGCCGGCCGTCGGACAGCTCGACGTCGCCCACGATCGTCCCCAACCCGTAGCCGATGCCCAGCAGGTAGAACAGCGGTTCGAAGAAGCCGGAGAAGACGACCATCCAGCTGTGGCGATAGACGAGCAGGTTGCGCTGGACCAGGCGCCGCGCACGCAGGAAGCTCCCCACCACCGCCGGGTACGGGCGCGGCGGAGGAGCGGGTCGGACGACGACGGCCACGGCTACTTCACCAGCCGCCGATGCAGGAGCCGATAGGCGAGCCAGCTTGCGACCGCCGTGAAGACCACCAGGTACGCCAGGTGGATGGGCCAGTTGGCAAGCTCGGGTGTCTGCAGCACGAGGCCCCGGATCAGGCCCACCCCGTGGTACAGCGGCGTCAGGGCGGCCACGAACTCGATGGCGTCCGGCAGCCGGTCGATGGGGAAGAACGTCCCGCTGAACAGGAACAGCGGGTTGATGACGAAGCGGAACATGGCGGCGAAGCCGCTGTCGTTCTTCTGTGTCGCGGTGAAGGCCATGATCGCGGCGAAGAACGCCAACCCGGTCAGTACGGCGGCGGGGATCCCGAGCACCGCCAGCGGGGAGGTGGGAATGCCGAACAGGGTCAAGACCACCATGAACGACAGCGCCATGGTCGTCATCCGGACCGCGATCCAACCCAATTCCCCGAGGACCAGGTCGCGGACCGAAAGCGGCGCGGCCAGCATGGCCTCGTAGTTCCGCCGCCAGCTGATCTTGCCCATGATCGGGAACGTGGCCTCGAACGAGGCGGTCTGCATGCAGGCCGCGGCCAGCAGCCCCGGCCCCAGGAACTGGAGGTAACCCACGCCGCCCAGGGCGCTGGTGTCCTGCGCAGCGATGAAGCTGCCGAGGCCAACGCCCAGCGCCCCGAGGTACAGGAGCGGGTTGAGGAACGAGCCAAAGACGCTCCCGCGCCAGGTGCGCCGGTAGACCCACAGGTTGCGCTGCGTGACGCGCAGGGCGGTCATTCGATGAGCGAACGGCCGGTGAGCCGCAGGAAGACGTCCTCCAGGGTGGATCGGCGGACCAGGGCGGACTCGATCTGGACCTGCCGGTCGTGGACCCGTTCCAGCGCCTGCTCGCCATCGGCGGCGTACATGAGGATCCGATCCGGGAGCTCCTCGACCCGGTCGGCCAGGTCGTCCAGGCGGCCGTCCAGGGTGGCGCGGACGGCATCGGTCAGGCGCAGCTCGAGCACCTCGCGGGTGCTGTACTCCTCGATCAGCTGGCGTGGGGACCCGGCGGCCACGATCTTGGCGTGGTCCATCACCACCAGCCGATCGCACAGCTGCTCGGCCTCATCCATGTAGTGGGTCGTGATGACCAGGGTCACGCCCCGGCTCTTGAGCCTGTACAGGCGGTCCCAGACCAGGTGGCGGGCTTGTGGGTCGAGACCGGTGGTCGGCTCGTCGAGGAGCAGCAGGTCGGGCTCGTTGATCAGGGCGCGCGCGATCGTCAGCCGCCGCTTCATGCCCCCCGACAACGGCTCGACCTGGTCATTGGCCCGCTCGGTGAGCTGGACGAACTCGAGCAGCTCTTCGGCGCGTTTCCGCGCCACCTCTCCGGGGATGTCGAAGTAGCGGGCGTACATGAGCAGGTTCTCACGGACGGTCAGTTCGGCATCGAGGTTGTCGGCCTGGGGCACGACCCCCAGGCGGGCCTTGATGCGGGTCCCGTCGCGCTGGGGATCCATGCCCACCACGGTCAGGGTCCCGTCGGTGACGGGGCTCGTGCAGGCGATCATGCGCATGGTCGAGGTCTTGCCCGCGCCGTTGGGCCCCAGGAACCCGAACGCCTCCCCGACATGGACGTCGAAATCGATGCCGTCGACCGCAGTCAGGCCGTCGAAGCGCTTGGTCAGGCCGCGGGCGTGGATCAGGACATCGGTCTGGACGGTCATGGGTGGCCGTTGATTGTACCGATGGTCCTCGGACCTGATCCGCGCGCCGTCCGGCCGAGGGGCTAGCATCGGCTGGACATGGCTGAGGCCGCGGACGTCATTATCATCGGGGCTGGGATTCACGGCGCCAGCCTGGCCTTCCACCTCGCCGAGCGGGGGGTCAGCGCGACCGTCCTCGAGAAAGCGACCGTCGCCGCGGGTGCCACCGGGCGGTCGAGCGGGATGGTCCGCATGCACTACGACGTCGAGGCCGATGCCCGGCTGGCCTGGCGGAGCTGGGCTTACTTCAACGACTGGGCAGAGCGTGTCGGCGGCGACAGTGGCTTCAACGACGTGGGCTTCCTGCAGATGGTCCCGCCCGAGGAAATGGTCGCGCTGGAGGCCAACGTGGCCATGCAGCGGCGGATCGGGATCGTGACCGGGATCGTGGATGCGACCGAGGTCCGACGCCTGCTGCCGGGAATCGACATCGGTGACGACCAGCTGGCGGCCTTCGAGCCGCATTCCGGCTTCGCCGATCCGACCTCGTCCACCACCTCGCTGATGGCAAGCGCCGTCGATCGCGGGGCGCACCTCGTCCAGCGCTGCGCGGTGACCGGCGTTCGGGTCGAGGGCGACCGGGTGCTGGGCGTGGCCACGACCCGGGGGGACTTCGATGCGCCGATCGTGGTCAACGCCGCCGGGGCGTGGGCCGGCCGGGTGGCTGAGATGGTTGGGCTGGACGTGCCGCTCGGGGTGTGGCGTCACGACGTGGCTTACGTCCAGCGCCCGCCGGACGTCGGCCGCCACATCGGCTTCATCGACTTCGCCAACCTGTTCTACAGCCGCCCGGAGGGCGAGGCCCTGACCCTGGTGGCCCTGGAGGACGGCAACCCGATGGATGGCGACCCTGACGCAGCGGTCGATAGCGCGGCGCCGGGCTTCATCGAACGTGCCGCGGAGCGGATCGTGCGCCGCCTCCCGCCGTTCGCTCGCGCCGGCCTCCACTCGGCTCACAGCGGCCAGGACGGGATCACGCCCGACCAGCACCCGGTCATCGGTCAGGCCGGTCCGGAGGGTTTCTGGCTGGACTGTGGCTACTCGGGGACCGGCTTCAAGATCGCCCCCGCGGTGGGCGCCAGCCTGGCTCAGCTCATCGTCGAGGGGCCTTCCGCCAACGACGACCTGGCGATCTACCGGTACGCCCGGTTCGCCGAAGGCCGCCTGATCGCCGGCGAGCACTCCTACGGCGATATCTGGCGGTGAGGTAGTCGGTCAGGCCTCCCAGGTCTCGCCCGGTTCGAGGGCCACCACCTCGGCATCGGTCGCCTCGGCCAGCTCGGCCGGGGTGCCGGCCAGGATCGGGAAGGTGGCGTAGTGGACGGGGATGACGGTCCGCGCTCCGATCAGCGACACCGCCCGAGCGGCATCGGTCGGGCCCATCGTGTAGTGGCCGCCGATGGGTAGCACCGCGATCGTCGGGGTCCACCGCTCGCGGACGAGGGCCATGTCGCCGAACAGATCGGTATCGCCCGAGTGGTAGACGTGGGTCCCGTCTTCGAAGCGGATGACCCAGCCCCAGCAGCCCATCTCGCGAGTGGCCTCCGGCCCGGACCCGGTGATGGTCACCCCACCGGTGTGATCGGCGCGGACCATGGTGAAGCCGATCCCCGCCGCCTCGACCGTGCCGCCCTTGTTCATACCGATTGCCTCAACCCCGCGCGATGCGAGGTAGATGCTCATCTCGTGCGAGCACAACACCGTCGCGCCCCCGGCGGCCAGCTCTACGACATCGGCCGCGTCGTTGCCGACGTGGTCGAAGTGGCCATGCGTGGGCGCCACCACGTCCACCTGGGCCGGGGTCCGGTAGTCGTCGGGATAGGTGGGCGCGCCACTCCATCGGTCCACCCACACCCATTTGTCGCCGGGCGACCGATACACGATGCCCCCGTGGCCGAGTCGCGAGATGCGGAGACGGGACACGCCAATACCTCCGTGCTAGTCGGGAGTCGCCAAGAATCCGGATCGGGCGATCCGCACCAGCCAGCCCGCCTCGCGGGCCATGGTCGTCTCCGGCCCGTGACCCGGCAAGATGCGGGTCTGTGACGGGATTTCGCCGAGCAGCCGCCGCAGCGAGGCGACCATTTGATCGTCGTTACCGCCCGGAAGGTCGGTCCGGCCGTAGGAGCCGCGGAACAGGACGTCGCCAGCCAACAGCAGGCCCCGATCGATCTCGTGCAGGCACACCGAGCCCTCGGTATGCCCCGGCGTATGCAACACCCCGAAGCGCAGATCACCGATGGCCAGGCTGTCCCCCTCTCGCAGCTCCTGCTCGGCCACGCTTGCTTCGACCTCGAAGCCGTAGATGTTCTCCCCGCTGAGCCGATATGCATCGTCGGGATGGATGCCCAGCGGCGCTCCGCTGGCTCGTTTCAAGGCGGCGTTGTCAAAGATGTGGTCGATGTGCCCATGGCTGTTGGCGATGAGGTGGATGCTCAGACCGATGTCCGCCGCTCGCGCCATCAGCGCGGCGGCGGCGCCCATCCCCGGGTCGATGACCAGCGCCTCGTCCGAGCGGCCGTCCCAGACCAGGTACGCGTTCGTCTCCCACGGCCCGAAGGCCCCGACCTCGATCCTGACCGCATGCCCCGGATCGCCCGCCGTGCTGCCGCGCTCGACGACGACCTCGTCCGTCATCGGCGCAGGCCGAATGCCTCGGCGAGATGATCGGCGAGCCTCGCCGCGACCTCGGCCATGGCGGGAGGCTCGCCCCGTTCGCGGCCCAGCGACGTGACCTCGATGTCGCGCAGGCCGCACGGGATCATCTCGTCGAACCAGGCCAGGTCGGTGCTGACGTTGAGGGCCAGGCCATGGGTGGTGACTCCGCGCTTGACGCGCACCCCGACCGCAGCCAGCTTTCGGACGCCATCCACCCAGACTCCGGGCAGTCCTTCGACGCGAGCGGTGCCTACATGGAAGTCGGCCGAGGTGGCGATGATCGCTTCCTCCAGGGTCCGCACGTAGCGCCGCAGGTCGAGCGGGTCGCGCAGCTCGACGATGGGGTAGGCCACCAGCTGCCCGGGTCCATGGAACGTGACGTCCCCGCCCCGGTCGATGCGGACCAGCTCCGCGCCCAGCGCCGCCAAGCGCTCCGGTGTGGCCAGGACGTTCCGCTCGTCGCCGCCGCGGCCGATGGTGTAGACCGGATCGTGCTCGAGCAACAGGACGCGGTCACCGATCTCGCGCCGGCGGCGCCGATCGGCCAGCTCATTCTGCAGGTCCCAGGTGGGCCGGTACGGGACGCGACCCAGCCATTCGACGGTCAGCGCCCCGCCGTGACCCAGCAGCAACGGCCGATCGTCGTTGACTACCGCTGATCGGCGACGGACCGGCTCCAACTCCTCCCCCGGTGGAAAGCTGATGTCGCGCCACTGGACCATGAGTCAGACCGTCGCCGTGCCGTGGCCGCCACGGAGCCCGCGCAAGGCCTCGACCATCCCAAGGTGGCGGTTGACGTGCGCGAGGTGTCGGGTCAATGAATCGGCCATCGGGGCCTGCTTGCCGAGAAGGTCGTCGCGGAGCACCAGGATCGTTTCGTCGTCGAGCGTTCCAACGGCTTGTTCCAGGTCGTTGAAGGCTCCCCGCAGGTACGTTGTCAGCTGATCTCGCCTTGGGAAGGGAAGGGCTGCGGCCTCGTCGTCGGGCAGCAGCATCCCGGTGTCGCCCTGGCCCTGCACCGCAGGGAAGCCCCACTTGGCTGTCAGCCCCTCGCGCACCCACCGCTGCGGGGCGCCGCCGATGGTTTCGGCCCAGCGGTCCGCCCATCGGCCTGTGTGCCACAGGTGGAACGCGATCGGTGGTGAGGTGGGGCCGGGGTGCCATGACAGGTCGTCATCGGTGCACGCCTCTGCGGCGTCGAGGAGCTGGCGATGCGTGATCGCGAGACGTCCCGCGAAGATTTCGACGTGCTTCCGCATCGGTCTGCTCAGACGGCGGCCGCCAGGTCGCCACCCGGCACCTGTTCCGCGGCGTGGTAGCTGGATCGCACCAGCGGCCCGGACTGGACGTGGGCGAATCCCATGTCCAACCCGATCCGGCGCAGCGCCATGAACTCGGCCGGGGTGTAGTACTTCACCAACGGCAAGTGGGACCGGCTGGGGCGCAGGTATTGGCCGATGGTCAACACGTCGATCCGGGCCTCGCGCAGCAGGCCCATGGCCTGGGTGACCTCGTCCCACGTTTCTCCGAGGCCAACCATGAGCCCGGTCTTGGTGGTCATCTGGTGACCGATGTCGGCCGCCAGCCGGCGGCCCGTGGTGAGCACCCCGACGCTGCGGTCCCATCGGGCCCGCCGGCGGACCGGTCGCTGCAGACGCGGGACCGTCTCAACGTTGTGGTTCAGGATCCCGGGCTGGGCCTCGACCACGGTCCGGATGTCGGCCTCGCGCCCGTTCAGGTCGGAGATCAGGACCTCGATGCTGGTGCCCGAGCTCGCGAGGCGGATGTGGCGCACCGTCTCGGCCACGATCCCAGCTCCGCCGTCGGGCAGGTCGTCGCGGGCAACCATGGTGATGACCGCGTGCCGCAGGCCCATGCGCCGCGCGGCCTCCGCCACCCGACGGGGCTCATCGAGATCCGTCTCCGGCGGGCGGCCGGTCTCGATGGCGCAGAACCCGCAGTTCCGGGTGCAGACGCTGCCCAGCACCATGAAGGTGGCGGTGCCCATCGTCCAGCACTCCCCCTGGTTCGGGCACCGGGCCTCCTCGCATACGGTGTGGAGCGCCTCGTCCCGCAGCAGCCGGCGCAGGCCGGCGTACGTCTCCCCGGCGCCGAGGCGGACCTTGAGCCACTCCGGCCGCCGGCCACCGGGGCCCGCATTTTCGGGGATCGCCTCACCGGGGCCGGGCATTCCGCTGTCCAGGTCTGGGCCACCGGGGTACATGACCGCCGACGGGCCGGCGTGACCGGCGGGCTGGCCCAGGAC
>DASWJA010000015.1:0-5416 GCA_036397375.1 Candidatus Limnocylindria bacterium | reverse complement strand
CTCAGCGACCGGCCTCCTCGGCCTCCAGGGCGGCGATCTTGGCGACTCGCCGGACGTGACGTCCGCCCTCGAACTCGGCGTCCAGGAACTCACGCACGCAGGCCTCGGCCACCTCCACGTTGGTCACCCGGGCCCCGATCGCGATGACGTTGGCGTCGTTGTGCTCCCGTCCCAGGCGGGCCACGACCGGGTTTGCGGCATGCACGCAGCGAATGCCGCGGATCTTGTTGGCCACGATCGCCTCCCCCGTCCCGCTGCCGCCCAGGACGATGCCGCGGTCGTACTCCCCACGGGCCACGGCGCGTGCCACCGGCGCGATGACGTCCGGGTAGTCGACCGGTTCTGGCGAGTCGGTCCCGAAGTCGCGGTACGCGATCCCCAGGTCGTCCAGCATGCGGCACAGCGCGGTCTTGAGCGCGAACCCCGCATGGTCGGACCCGATGGCGACGCGCACCGGGTCAGTCTATCGTCGGCTCCAGGTCCACGACCTCCGCCACCGCCTGCCGGCTGATGGCGCCTTCCCTCAGCAGCCGGGCTGGCTCGGCCGTGAGGTCGACCACGGTCGACGCCGTACCACCCGGAGCCGGTCCGCCATCGATGACCGCGGCCAGCAGGTCGCCATGCACGGCGAACGCGATCTGGACCTCGTCCGCTCCCAGGGTCTCCGGTTCGCCGCTCCGATTCGCGCTGGTTGCCAGCAGGGGTCCCGCCAGCCGGATCAAGGCCAGCGCAACGTCATGAGCCGGCACGCGGAATCCGAGCGCCTCGCCGCCGTCGGAGGCCGGGAGGACCAGGGTCAGGGGACCGGGCCACCATCGGCCGGCGAGGCGTCTCGCCCGCTCATCCAGGACGTACCCGGCCGCCGTGACCTGCGACGCCTCGGCAACCAGAACCGGGATCGGCTTGTCCTCCGGCCTGCCCTTGAGCTTCACCAGATCCGACCGCTGCTCGTCGCGGCCAAAGGCACAGGCGACGCCATACACGGTGTCGGTGGGGAACGCGACCAGGTGTCCTTCGGCCATCAGCTCCGCGGCGGCGGCCAGGCCCTCGGGCGTCGCCGGCAGGATCTCGGTCACGGGATGCGCTCCAGGCGGACGATCCGCTCGTGGCCCGCCAGGTCGCGCAGCGTCGAGACAGACCACGCCCCCGGCCGGGCCGCGGCCAGGGTCCGGATCGAGCCGGCCTGGTCCTCGCCGATCTCCAGTACCACGCTCCCGTCGGCGGCCAGGCGGTCGGGCAGGCAGGCCAGCAGCTGGCGGATGACGGCCAGCCCATCGGCCCCACCATCCAGCGCCGCGCCAGGCTCCCAGCCCAGGCTACCCAGTCCGGCCTTGACTTCGGCGCTGCGCAGGTAGGGGAGGTTGGCGACAACGACGTCGGGAACCTCGGCCACAGTCCCAACCGGGTCGAGAAGATCCGCCACGGCCAGCGTCACCAGACGATCCAACCCGTGCGCGGCAAGGTTCTCGGCCGCCAGCTCAACCGCATCGGGCGACACGTCGCTGGCCACCAGGCGGAGGCGGCCCAGGGTCAGGGCCGATCGGAAGCGCCGGGCGAGTACGGCGGCCACCGCTCCGCCCCCGGTCCCGACCTCCCAGGTCAGGATCGGCCGGTCGTCGCGGCCCATGCGTTCGGCGATGTCTCCAATGGCCGTATCGGCCAGCAGCTCGGTCTCCGGGCGCGGAATGAGCGACCGGCGGTCGGTGGCGATCCGCAGGCCGTACCACTCCTTGAAGCCTCGGATGTACGCGATCGGCTCGCCGGCGGCGCGCCGCTCCACCCAGGCGCTCAGGTCGGCCGCCGCCCGCCCCGGCATCGGCGCATCCAGGTGCGCCAGGAGCCACGCCCGATCGCGCTCGAGGGCATGCGCGACCAGGAGCTCGGCATCCAGGCGCGGCGTCGGCGAGCCCGCCACCCGGAGACGCTCCATCGCGCCTGCCAATGCCGCCCCGGCCGTGGCGGGCAGGACGAGGGACTCAGCCGGAGGCATTGGCGCCGGCTGCGGCCAGGCGGGCCGCCTGGTCAGCTTCGCGCAGCGGCTCGATCACGCGGTCGAGGTCACCGGCCAGCAGACCCGGCAGGTTGTGAACGGTCAGGCCGATCCGATGATCGGTGACGCGGTCAGCGGGAAAGTTGTAGGTCCGGATCTTCTCCGACCGCTCGCCGGTCCCGACCTGGGCCCGGCGCGCCTCCCCGCGCGCCTCCGCCTGGCGAGCCCGCTCAGCCTCCAGCAGTCGCGCGCGCAGCACCGACAATGCCTTGGCCCGATTCTTGTGCTGGCTCTTCTCGTCCTGGATGGCCACGGCCATGCCGGTCGGCAGGTGCGTGATGCGCACGGCCGAATCGGTGGTGTTCACCGACTGGCCGCCGGGCCCGCTGGACCGAAAGGTCTCGATCCGAAGGTCGCCCTCGTCGATGTCCACCTCGACCTCATCGGCCTCGGGGAGTACCGCCACCGTGGCGGTCGAGGTATGGATCCGGCCGCTGGACTCGGTGACCGGCACCCGTTGCACGCGGTGGACGCCGCTCTCGAACTTCAGGCGCGAATACGCCCCGTCGCCGGCGACCTCCGCGATGACCTCCTTGTAGCCGCCCGACGGGCTCTCGCTGGTGGACAGCAGGTCGACGCGCCAGCGGCGCTGCTCGGCGTACCGCTGGTACATGCGGTACAGGTCCGTCGCGAACAGGGACGCCTCATCCCCGCCGGTACCGGCCCGGATCTCGAGGATCACGTCGCGCTCGTCGTTCGGGTCGCGGGGCACCAGGAGCCGCCGCAGTTCGGCCTCGAGGTCCGCCAGGCTTCCCTCCAGATCCTCCACCTCGTCCCGGGCCATGGCGCGGACCTCCGGGTCGGCGTCCTCCAACAGGCCGCGAGCCGAGGCCAGGGCCTCCCGGGTCTCGTCGCGCGCCCGCAGGGTGTCCACGATCGGCGCCAGCCGGGCCAGCTCGCGCCCGTACTTCACCAGCAGGTGCCGGTCAGTCGCGGTCTCCGGTTGGGCCAACAGCGCGCTCAACTCCTGGTGGCGAGCCGACAGCTCACCCAGGCGGTCGGTCATACCCGCGCCCGGTCCTCATCCATCACGCGCTGGAGGGCGGAGATGCTGACCTCGAGCATCCCGTGATCCGGGGGCCGGGTGGTCATCGACTGGAGCCACAGGCCGGGCGCGTAGATGGCGCGGACGAGCCGATTGCCATAGTGGCGGGCGCCGAACCGGACCAGCTCGTAGGCCACCGCGGCCACCACCGGCACCAGCGCAATGCGCGACAGCATGAGCAGCGGCAACGGCACGTCGGCCCGCGGGATGGCCGAGAAGAACAGGATGCTGATGACCACCACGATCAGGACGAAGGTCGTCCCGCACCGGGTGTGAGCGGTGCTGAACCGGTCCACCGACGCGGGTTCCAGGGCGGCATCGGCCTCGTGGGCGCTGATGGTCTTGTGCTCGGCCCCGTGATAGGCGAACACCCGTCGCACGTCCGACATGAGACCGATGAGACCCAGGTACACGACGAAGATGACGAGTCGGAACAGGCCCTCCAACAGGTTGGCCACCAGGTCGCTGCCGGCGGCCTCCTCGGCCGCCTCGGACAGGAGCAGCGGAAGCACGAAGAACAGGCCGATGGCGAAGCCGAGCGACGCGATCATGGTGATGGCCAACGTGCCACGGCCGATCTCGATCTCCTCGCCTTCCGCTGCCAGTGCCGCGGAGCGCATCAGCATCCGGGTTCCCAGCACCAGGGTCTCGTACAAGACGAGCACGCCACGGACCAGGGGCACGCGTAGCCACCGGCCGCCGCTCAGGGCTCGGGGCAGCGGCTCGGACGACGTGCGGATCTCGCCATCCGGCATCCGGACGCTCATGGCGGCCGTGGACTTGCCCCGCATCATGACCCCCTCGATCAGGGCCTGTCCGCCGTAGAAGAAGTCGGGCATCCGGTACTTGCGTGTCCCGGCCACGGCCTGGATCACGAACGGCCCAGCCGCGATCAGCTGTTCGGGAATCAGGAATGCCAGGTGGGGGACGAGCCGCGAGAGGCGGCCGGCGGTCGGTTGCCCCGACCAGGTCAGCGGGAAGCGCGCTCCATCCGCCGCTGGAACCGCTCTACCTGGCCCGCGGTGTCGACGATGTTCTGCGTGCCGGTGTAGAACGGATGGCAATTCGAACAGACCTCGACCCGGATCGACTCGGCGGTCGACCCAACCGTGAAGGTGGTCCCGCAAGCGCAGTGCACCTGCGCTTGATGGTACTGCGGATGAACGCCGGTCTTCATCGGTCAGCTCTCGGCTTGGACCACGCTGACGCGCTTGCGGTCACGGGTCTCATGGGTGAAACGAACCTTTCCGGCGGCGGTGGCGAACAGGGTGTAGTCGCGCCCCATGCCGACGTTGGCCCCTGGATGGAACGTGCTGCCCCGCTGCCGGACGATGATCGTCCCGGCCAGCACCAGCTGCCCGTCGCCGCGCTTCACGCCGAGCCGCTGGCCGGCGCTGTCGCGTCCGTTCTTGGATGACGATCCAGCCTTCTTGTGTGCCATACCTACTCGGTCTCCGATTTCGTCTTGCGCGGGGCCGCTGCCCTCCGCGGAGCCGCTGTCTTACTGGGAGCTGCCGCCTTGGGGGCGGCCTTAGCCGCCGTCTTGGCCGCTGCCTTGCGGGGAGCCGCTGTCTTGCGGGGAGCCGCTGTCTTGCGGGGGGCCGCTGCCTTGCGCGGGGCCGCTGCATTGGACGCAGGTTTGGCCGCTGCCTCGGCGGTCGCGATCTCGTCGATCCGGACCCGGGTCAGCTCCGACCGGTGACCGGTGCGCCGCCGGTAATGCGCCTTGGGCCGGAAGCGGAAGACAATGATCTTCGGACCGCGGCCGTGTTCGAGCACCGTGCCGCGCACCGATGCCCCGCTCACGGTCGGGGTGCCGACCGTGACGCCGTCCTCGTCACCGACGAGCAGCACGCGGTCGAATGTCACCGTGGCGCCCGCCTCGGCCTCGAGACGGTCGATGACCAGGGTGCGCCCCGGCTCGACCCGATATTGCTTTCCGCCGTTGTCGACCACGGCGTACATGCTCGTTCTCCGCTGGAAGGGGGATCAGCGCTCGCAGTCGATTCGCCAAGCGCGCACGGTCGGACACCGGAAAGGCGCCTCACGCGGACCTGAAAGTCTATCGGGCGACCGGGGGAGTGTCAACGAACAGGAGCCGGTGTCGGATAGTCCGGGTGGTGGCCAGCCCCAGACCCAGGGCGTCGACGACGTCCCGCGGTCGACCCGCTCCGCTGGGATCGAGGCGCAGCTGCATCCGCAGGCGTGCCGTCCGTGCGGCCTTGTCGACCTCAAGCACCTCCAGGTCTTCGACGTAGGGCCGGAGATCCCGCTCGGCCGCGTCCGAGCGCCGTTCGCTCTCCCCCCGCCGGCGCTGGCCG
>DASWJA010000014.1:0-15008 GCA_036397375.1 Candidatus Limnocylindria bacterium | reverse complement strand
CTGTCGTCCACCCCGCTGCTGCTCCCGAACAGGACCGCGTCCACCGGAACCATGACCTGCTGCGCGGTGCGCGTCGCGTCGGGGTCCGCGTAATCGGTGACGGTGGCTTCTTCCACGACCAGGTGTGTGGAGCTGCTCAGGTTGAGGATGTCGGCGACACGCCGGAAGCGAGTGGCCATCCGGCCGCTGACCCGAAACCCGGAGGTGTACAGCTCCACCTGGACCTGCACGACCTGGGGGCCAAACTCACCGCTGTCCCAATCCGTCATGTCGGGATGCTACCGCGCGCGGGCTACTTGCCGTCCAGCTTGCCGGTGGCGGCGATCCGGGCCTCGCTGCCGCCACGCCCGGTGGCCAGCAGGATGCGCCCGCTGGCCTGGGCCTGGTACAGGCTCTCCACGCTGGCCAGGTCATCGATCTCGGCCACGGTCTTGTCCTCGCGCACGCGCACGATCCGTGGGAAGCGCAGCGCGAACCCGCTCCCGTGCCGACTGCTGCGCATGATCCGATCGAACGCGATCTCAACCACGACCTCCGGTGCCACGCTCCGGAATCGGCCGAAGTCGCGCACCGTGGTGCGCTGGAAGTGCTCGGTGAAGGCGGCGATCTCGGCATCGGCCAGGCCGGTGTAGGCCTTGCCGATGACGGCCAGCGAGGCGCCGTCCGGCCCACGCACCGCAAAGGTGTAGTCGGACAGTACGCCGCGACGCTTGCCGTGGCCCCACTCCACGCCGACCACCACGCAATCCAGGGTGGCCAGCGCCTTCTTCAGCTTCAGCCAGCCCAGGCCACGCCGGCCGGGCTGGTAGACCGAGGTCGGGTCCTTCACCATGAGCCCCTCGTTGTGCCGCTCACGGGCGGCGTCGAACAGCTCGTCCACTTCCTCGGCGGAGCGGGCCCGGTCGAGGCGGGCGTACAGGAAGCGCGCGTCGGTTCGCTCGGGGAGGTCGAGGCGCTCGAGAGCCTTGCGCCGATCCCGGAGCGGCCGCTCGAGCAGGTCCGCCCCGTTCAGGTGGAGGAGGTCGAACGCGACCAGCGCGACCGGCACGCGCTCGAGAAGCGCGGCGTCGGGCCGCACGCGGCCCAGGCGAGTCTGGAGAGCCGCGAAGTCCAGCACGGCGCCCGCCTTGAAGGGGACGAGCTCGCCGTCCAGCACGAGCGACTCGGACAGGCCCGCCACGGCCGCCGTGACCTCGGGGAAGGAAACCGTGATCTCCTTCAGGTCACGACTGAATAGCCGGCCCTGGCCGTCGCGGAGGTGGAGCTGGGCCCGAATGCCGTCGTACTTGTCCTCCACCCAGGCCTCCGACCCGACCCGCCGCATGACCTCGGCCGCGTCGCCGACCGGGGTCGCCAGCATGGGCCGGATGGGCCGACCCAGGTCCAGCGCGGCCTGGTCGAGCGTTCCCAGGCGGGCCAGTCGGGCCGCCTCGCCCGGCTCGCCGAGCAGCATGTGCGCCCGGCGGACCGATTCGAGCGGTGCCTCGAAGGCGGCGGCGATGGCCTCCTCGAGCAGGCCTCCGCGCAGGCCGATGCGCAGCTCGCGCGCGGCGATGCGGCCCACGTAGCGGGCCTCGGACTCCGTCGCGCGCTGGAACAGGTCGGCCATCAGGCGCACCCGCACCTCGGCGCTCGGGGCATCGGCCATGGCCCGGTACGCGCGCGCCACCTCGGACACGGTCAGCGGCGGCCCCGCCGGTTGCCGGCCGGCGAGCAGCTCCGCGGCCACGTCCCCGAAGTCCGAGTGCCGCAGCCACGCGGCCGACATGCCGCTCTCGTCCACGCCGCTGGCCGCCGCCAGCGCGGCCGCCTGCTGAACCCAGCCCAGGCCCAGACGGTCTGCGGCGCCGGGGAGCGGCTTGCCCGACAGGAAGGTGGCCGCCGCCGGCAGGTCGCCGGGGAGCAGCTCGCGCAGGTAGGTCGCCAGCCGATCCCGCTTGGCCAGCTTGGAGCGGGTGGCGGCCACGTCGTCGGCGGCGGTCGCGAACGCGGCAAACGCGGAGCTGCGGGGCGCCATGGGAAGGAGTCTAGGCGCCCGCTTGACGGGCGCCATCGGTCCGGCCACCCTTGCGGGCCAATGATGTCCTGGCAGCGCAGCCCGTCGCTGAAACGACCATGACTGCCCAGCCCCAGCCCCAGCCCCGGCGCCTCTCCCCGCTGTGGCGGACCGCGGTCATCTGCTTCGTCGGCTTGACCGTGTCGGGAGCGTTGATCGCGCTATCGCTGTTCACGCGCAACGTCGACCTGTTCGTCATCCTGACCCTGGTCGCGACCTTCATCTCGGGCGGGGTGGGGGTGTTCGCCGCGATCCAGGGCTGGAGGGGGTCGCAGCGGGCGGCTGCCCGGGGCGCGCAGGCCCGCTCGGCGGCCGTTGCCCTGGCGGCAGGGCTCATGCTGATCGTCACCGCGGTGGCCATCTCGGGGGCGATCTGGGTCGGCCTTCTGTTCTTCTTATAGGTCTGCGCCCGCCAACCGCCGTCGGCCAACGCGGGCCTGCGTCGAACCCTGTGCCCCACCGTGTTACCTAACGGCCACATTCGGCGCCGATCGGGCTTCGAAAGTGGGTTCTGCCGGCTGGGTGTGCCTGCCGATGATCCGCGGTAGCGACTCAAGCGGCGCTCCATGGGGTCCTGTTGGCCGTTAGGTGTCACCGCGAGCGCCACATCGCGCGATACCGGTGAGACGTGTGGTTGCCGCGACTGCATAGCGATCGGCCTACCATGTCGTGGACCGACCGCCCCCATCGTCTAGAGGCCTAGGACGCCACCCTTTCAAGGTGGAGATCACCGGTTCGAATCCGGTTGGGGGCGCCAAACCTAGACGTGGTGGATCTCCATCCGCTCCCCACACTCGGGGCAGTGGAGCAGGAGCAGCTTCGGATCGTCCCGCGCGGGCCGCCAGGTGTACACGTCGGCCTCGGTCACGATCTCGCCGCAAGTTGGGCACTCGGCTCCGAACACCAGCCACTGCTCGCGCGGCATCGACTGACGGCCCACGGCGGCGTCTAGTCCTCGGCGGGGGTATCGGTCGGTGTCGGCCCGGCGGGGGGCGGAGGCTCCCAGCCCGGCATCCGGGAGGGCGGTTCGGAGAGCACCTCGCGGGCGGCCGCGGCCTCCTCGGGGCTGGCCAGCAGCGAGTACCTCATGGCGTCGTAGCCGGGCCAGTGGCCCACGTCGCCGTCGCGGATCATCACCGCCCGCTTGAGATGGGTGCCGGTGACGTCCTGGACCGAGCGGTCGAGCACCTCGTAGTCACGCCCGGTGACCTCTCGCAGCGCGTCGGGCAGGGTCTCGACCAGGTAGTAGGGATCGGGGTTGACCGCCAGCGCCCGGCCCAGCGCCTCGACCACGGTGGCATCGGGCAGGTCGCGGGGGAGTGGGCGGCTGATGTATTCCATCCGGGGGTCCCGGCTGGGACCCAGGAGCGTGCGCCACAGGCTGCGAACCATCGGACGGCGATTGTACCGATGCCGGCTGACGGGTGGCTGCCCGCCCATCGGTATACTGGCCGCCGCGTGAGACCGTCCGTCCACCCGCCCGGCAGGACCGACCCGCGCCGCTGACAGCCAGCCACCTGGAGGAATCTTCGCATCACCGCGCGCGTCCGCAAGGCGGTCCTCCCCGCCGCCGGCTTCGGGACCCGATTCCTGCCGGCAACCAAGGCCATACCCAAGGAGATCCTGCCCCTGGTCGACCGGCCGGTCATCCAGTACGCGGTCGAGGAAGCCGTCGCATCGGGCATCGAGCAGATCATCATCGTGGTCGGCTCGGGGACGAGCGTTATCGAGGAGCACTTCGACTCGCACCCGGCAATGGAGCGCTGGCTGGAGGATCGGGGTGAGATCGAGCTCCTGCGCGCGGTCCGCCGCCAGTCCGAGTACGGCGCAATCGCGTATGTCCGCCAGAAGGAGCCTCTGGGGCTGGGCCACGCGATCCTGATGGCCAAGGAGCTGGTCGGCGACGAGCCCTTCGCGGTGCTCCTTCCCGACGATGTCATGGTCAACCCAGGAGGCGCCCCGGTCATCGCGCAGCTCATGGAGGCCCACAGCGCGCACCGCGGATCGGTGATCGCTATCACCCGGGTCCTGCCTGCCGAAGCCAGCCGCTACGGGATCGTGCGCACCACGCGCGGCGAGGGCCGGTTGTGGGAATTGGCCGACGTGGTCGAGAAGCCGCCGGTGGACGAGGCCCCTTCCGACCTGGCGGTCCTCGGCCGCTACGTCCTCAGCCCGCGCATCTTCGACAAGCTCGAGCACACGCCGCAGGGCGCGGGCGGCGAGATCCAGCTCACCGACGCGATTCGGTCCCTCATCGCCGACCAGACCGTGTACGGCTTCCAATTCTCGGGCCACCGCTACGACGCCGGCACGCGCGTCGGCTGGCTGGAGGCCAACGTGGCGCTGGCCCTGGAATCGGACATGGCCGACGACTTCCGCGCCTACCTCCGCGGCCTCGACCTGCGAGACTAGCTCACATGAGCCAAGCGGCCGAGGGCCGGGTCATCGCGGGCCGCTACCAACTCATCGCCCTCGTCGGCGAGGGGGGCATGGCCACCCTGTGGCGGGCGATGGACGAGCAGCTCGAGCGCGAGGTGGCGGTCAAGATCCTCCGCCCCCAGTTCGGCGCCGATCCCGGATTCGCGGCCCGATTCCGGAATGAGGCGCGGATCGCCGGTTCGCTGTCCCATCCCAGCATCGTGCAGGTCTACGACTTCGGTACCGATCCGGAGGGCGGCGACCAGTACATCGTCATGCAGCTGGTCGAGGGCCAGGACCTGGCCGCCGTCCTCCGTGAGCGCGGCCCGCTCCCTGTCAACGAGGCGGTGGGCATCGGAGCCGCGGTTGCCGACGCCCTGGACGCCGCGCACCGCCACGGGCTGGTCCATCGCGACATCAAGCCCGGCAACATCCTGATCACGCCCGCCGGGCGGACCCTGGTCACCGACTTCGGCATCTCGCGCGCCATCACCGACGCGTCGATGACGGTGACCGGGACCACGATCGGTTCGGTGCACTACTTCAGCCCCGAGCAGGCGGCCGGCGAAGAGGTGGGCCCGCCATCCGACATGTATGCCCTGGGCATCGTCCTGTACGAGATGCTCAGCGGGCGCCGTCCGTTCCAGGCCGACTCCGCGGCCGGGGTGGCGCTGAAGCGGCTGAACGAGCCGCCACCACCCCTGTCGACCGGGATCCGGCCCATCCCGCCTCGTCTCGAGTCGGTGGTCATGCGCGCCCTGGCGCGGGATCCTGCCCGGCGCTACGCGAGCGCAGCCGATCTCGCGCGGGCCCTCCGCGAGTGGCCGAGCGAAGAGGAGACAGTAGCCGTCGTGGCCCCGTTGCCGGCGGTCCCGCCACCCGTGATCCCACCACCCGTGATCCCGCCGCCGCTCGAGCCCGACCCCTCGTCCGGGCCGCCCTTCGGGCCGCCGTTCGTTCCTTCGCCAGCCGCCGGCCCGCCCCCCAGGAAGGGGCAGCCGTGGTGGATCTGGCTGCTCGCGGTCCTGGCGGTGCTCATGCTGGGAGCCATGGGCTTCCTGGCCGCGCGCCTGCTGGGCGCCATCGGGCCCGACGTCGAGCCCAGCCCCAGCGCCGAGGTGATCACCCTCCCCAACTGGGTGGGGGATCCGATCGTGGCCGTCCGCGCGGAAGCCGACCGCCTGGGCCTCCGCCTGGACGAGCGGCCCGAGTTCAGCGAGGACGTCCCGGAGGGCGAGGTCGTATCGACGGACCCCGAGCCCTTCTCCCAGGTCCGCGAGGGCGACCGGATCAGGGTCTTCGTGAGCTCCGGCGAGGAGACGGTCGACGTCCCGATTCTGGTCGGGCAGACGCGCCTCGAGGCCAGCGCGACGTTGACCGCGGCTGGGCTTGGGCTGGGCGCGGTCACTCAGGAGCCCTCCGACCGGCCGGAGGGGACGGTGATCCGATCCACCCCCGCCGCAGGGACGACGGTGGAGGCCGGGTCGCAGGTCGACATCGTGCTATCGGCCGGGCCGACGCCCAGCCCGACCCCGGTGCCGACGCCGCCGCCTACGCCCACGCCGGCACCCACGCCGACCCCCGAGCCGACTCCCGCCGAGTCTTCTTCTGGGGCCTAGCCGACCTGACCGGCCGGCGGTGCTAGGATGGCCGACGCTTCACCGTCCACACCATTGAGGTCATGTGCCGATGTCCCCCGTCGCTGTCGACGAGACGACGTTCGAGTCCGAGGTGCTGAACAGCGAGAAGCCGGTCCTGGTTGACTTCTGGGCCCCGTGGTGTGGCCCGTGTCGACTCGTGTCGCCGGTGGTCGAGTCGATCGGTGACTCACACGCCGACAAGATCGGGGTGGCCAAGCTGAACACCGATGAGAACCAGGAGCTGGCGATGCGCTACAGCATCTTCAGCATCCCGACCCTGATCCTGTTCAAGGACGGACGGGAGGCCGCTCGCCTGGTGGGCTACATGCCGCAGCCGGTGATCGAAGAGCGCCTGAGGGACTGGCTGTAGGCCAGTCACCCGATGGAGGGACGGCCACCACCCCGCCAGATCGTCATCCGGCCCGAGCGCCGGACCGCTCCCGAACGCCGTCAGGCCGAGACCCCGTCGCCGGGCGACCGCCGCCAGGGCGACGACCGGCGCACGATGTGCTGGGAGGTCGAGAACTGCGATCTCGCCATCCGCTACCGGTGCCCCGCGTTCATCCTGCGCCGGCCGTGCTGGGAGCTGTGGGCGGTGGAGGGCCTGGGCCCGGCTCGCGCGTGCTGCCACAACGACACCGACTGCGAGCCGGGCCGCTGTGCGATCGCCGAGAAGCGCTTCGCGGCCACCGCCACCGCCACTGCCGAGCCGCTGGCGGTGCACGTCGGGCGGCGAGGCGCGCCGCTGGGCTTCAGCCGGCCCCGGCGCCACAGCTGTCCGAACTTCTTCGTGACCCACGGGTCTGGCGATCGCATCCCGGTCGACGCCCCGCATCTCCTCCGATCCTTGGCCAAGCAGGAA
The DNA here is from genome assembly GCA_036397375.1 of Candidatus Limnocylindria bacterium. GTDB lineage: Bacteria > Chloroflexota > Limnocylindria > QHBO01 > QHBO01 > DASTEQ01. Next base: position 8,032 of record DASWJA010000014.1, on the reverse strand, counting down.
GGGACGGTGTCGCGCTGCCGGGTGCGCGGTGGCGTCCACCTGGACAGTGGCTACGTGACCGACCTGTGCCTGACCGGGCAGTACCGCGATTGCGTGTTCTACGAGGACGAGCAGGACTGAGCGCGGCCCTCGCGTACCCGGCCGCGGTGGCGGCCATTCGGCGCCGGGGCCGGTTCGGCGTGAGCCTGGGCCTGGCGCGCATCGAGCGCCTGTTGGCGGGGCTCGACCATCCCGAGCGGCAGCTACGCGGCGCCCTGGTGGGCGGCACGAATGGCAAGGGCAGCGTGGTGGCGCTGGCCGGCGCCGTGCTGCGCGAGGCGGGGGTCAGGGTGGGGTCCATGCCGAAGCCGCACCTGGTCACGTACCGGGAGCGGATCATCGTCGACGGCCAGATGCTGGCCCCAGCAGACTTCGGCTCCACGATCGAGTCCGTGCTCGTCGAAGCGGACCGCATCGTCGACGAAGCCGGGCCACCGACCGAGTTCGAGGTCCTGACCGCGGCGGGCTTCCTGGCCCTGGCGCGGGCGAGGGTGGATCTCGCGCTGGTCGAGGTGGGCCTCGGCGGCCGGCTGGACGCCACCAACGCGGCGGATCTGGGAGTGGCGGCCGTGACCACCGTGGCTCACGACCACGAGCGACACCTGGGACACACCCTGGCGGCCATCGGCGGCGAGAAGGCGGCCATCATCAAGTCCGGTGACCTGGCGGTGACCGGGGCCCGCGGTCGAGGGCTGGGTCCCATCGCGGCGCGCTGTGCGGCACTGGGCGTGCCACTCCGCCGGGCCGGCCCCGGCCAAGCGTGGGAAGCACGCGTCGTGGACAGCGGCTGGGATGGGGTGGTGGTCGACCTGAGAGCGCCGCACGGCTGGGTCCGCGACCTGCGGGTGGGGCTGCTGGGCAGCCATCAGGCGGCCAACGCGGCCATGGCAGCCGCCCTTCTCGACGCGCTGCGCGAGGACGGGGAGCGGCAGGGTCGACCGGTCACGGTGAGCGAGGAGGCGCTGCGAGCTGGCATGGCCGCCGCCCGCTGGCCGGGCCGCCTGGAGCTGCTTGGCGCGGCGGCGGACGGCCGCGGCGTCCTGCTCGACGGGGCCCACAACCCCGCCGGCGCGCGCGCCCTGGCGCGGGCGCTCAACGAGCTGGGCGTGCGCCGCTTCCCGCTCGTGTTCGGGGCCATGCGCGGAAAACGGGTGGCCGCTGTGCTGCGCGCGCTTGCGCCCCTCGAGCCGCGCCCGGTGTTCACCGCGGTGGGAGACCCTCATGCCCTGCCGCCCGACAGGCTGCTGCGGACCTGGCGACGAGTGGCTCCCCACCTTCGGGGCGCGGAGGCCGGCACGACGGCGCCCACTCCGGACCAGGCCGTGCAGCGGGCTGCCGCACTCGGTCCGTCCGCCGGGCCGGTGGTCGTGGCCGGCTCGCTGTACCTGGTCGGCGCGATTCGTGCCACGCTGACCGGCGAGCAGCCCGACGCCTGAGGACCCCGCATGCCGTCACGACCCCTCTCCCCGCTGCGCTGGGGCGAACGCACCTACGTCATGGGCATCCTGAACGTGACGGCGGACTCGTTCTCCGGCGACGGCCTGGCGGTCGCGGGCCGGTCCGAGGCCGAAGTGGTGGCGGCAGCCCTCGAGCTGGCACGCGGCTTCGTGGCCGCCGGAGCCGACATCCTGGACGTGGGGGGCGAGTCGTCGCGTCCCGCGGCGGTCTACGGGGACCACCCCGCGATTGACGCACAGGAGGAGACGCGGCTCACGGTCCCGGTCGTCGAGGCGCTGGTCGCGGAATTCGGGGACCAGGTCCTGGTCAGCATCGACACCGCCAAAGGCAGCGTGGCCCGCGCGGCCCTGTCCGCGGGCGCCGGCATGGTCAACGACGTGTGGGCCGCGCGCCGCGACCCGGGGACGGCGGAGGCAGCCGCCGAGGCGGACGCGTACCTGGTGGTCATGCACAACAAGGACGTGGCCGAATACCCCGACGGGGTCCTGCCCGAGGTCGTCGACTGGCTCCGGTCCGCCGCCGAAGCGGCGGCCGGAATCGGGGTCCGGGCGGATCGGCTCCTGGTCGACCCGGGAATCGGGTTCGGCAAGACACGCGACCACAGCCTGGAGGTCCTCCATCGGCTGGCGGAGCTCAAGGCCGCCCTCGGGCTGCCGCTGCTGATCGGGACCAGCCGGAAGCGCTTCATCGGTGAGATCCTGGGTGGCGCCCCGGCCGGCGACCGGTTGGAAGGGACGGCGGCCAGCGTCGTGCTGGCCGTTGCCTCAGGCGCGGACGTGGTGCGCGTCCACGACGTGGCGCCCATTGCACGGGCCGTCCGGGTAGCGGACGCGATCGTGCGGAGGATCGACCGGGCTCCCGCCGACGCCTCGCCGCTGGCGGTCGCCACGCCCGGGCGGGTGTCGATCCGAGCCATCCAGGCTCAGGGCCGGCACGGCGTCGGGGACGACGAGCGCTCCCGCCGGCAGCCGTTCGAGGTGGACGTGGCGGTCATTGCCGACCTGTCCGCGGCAGCCGCCGGTGACCGCCTGGAGGACACCGTCGATTACGCCGCCTTACAGACCCTGGTCACGACCCGGGTCCGCGACGACAGCTTCCACCTGATCGAGTCCCTGGCCGCGAGCATCGGGCGGGCCATCCTGGACCGCTGGCCCCTTGTGACCGAGGTGGATGTCGCGGTCCGCAAGCCAGAGGCGCCGCTGCCCGGGCCCGCCGGCGGGGTCGAGGTCCGCCTGCGGCTCCACCGCGGGCGCTGAAGCCCGGCGCGAACCGGCGCGCTGATCGATCAGCGCTCGTCCGGCAGGGTTCCCAGCGTCACCTCGATCTCGAGCGTCTCGCCACCCCGCAGCACCGTCAGAGCAACCACGTCACCCGGCCGGTAGGGCAGCAGGAGAGTGGCCAGGTCCCGATCCTCATCCACCTGCCGACTCCCGAGCGAGGTGATGATGTCTCCGGCCTGAAGTCCAGCCTGCTCGCCCGGGCTGCCGGGGAACACGGCCGGCGCCCCGTTGGGGCCGAGGTCGACCAGGGCGCCCTCCTCGACCGGCAAGCCGAGGTCGGTGGCGATCTGGCGCGTGATCATGGTGTAGTACACGCCCACCCACGGCCGGGCCATCTCCTGCCCGCTGAGGGCCAGGGCCATGATCGGCTTGGCGAAGTCGATCGGGATGGCGAAGCCGATGCCCTGGGCACTGGTCGCGACCGCGGTATTGATCCCGATGACCTGGCCCAGGCTGTTGACCAGCGGCCCGCCCGAGTTACCAGGGTTGATGGCGGCATCGGTCTGGATCAGGTGGTTGAGCTGCTCCGAGCTGGCGCCGTCGCCGGCCACGATCTGGCGACCGAGTCCCGACACGACCCCGGTCGTGACGGTGTCACGGTAGGTGCCCAGGGGGTTGCCGATGGCGATCGCCAGCTGACCGATCTCGAGCGCCGCCGATGAGCCGATGGGCGCGGTCGGCAGCTCGCTGGCGTCGATCTTGATGATGGCCAGGTCGGTCAGGGTGTCGGTTCCGACGAGGGTGGCGTCGAAGGTGCGCGAGTCGGCCAGGGTGACGGTCAGGGTGGCCGCGCCGGCAGCGACGTGCTTGTTGGTCAGGATCCAGCCATCGGGGTCGAAGATGAAGCCCGAGCCGCTGCCGGTTCCGCCCGTGGTCTGGGTGGCCCGGATGGTCACCACGGCGGGCGCGACGCTGGCCACCGCGTTGGTGATGGCCGACGTTTCCTCGAGGGTGATCTGCGAGACGTTCTCGCCGGGAGGCAACGTGGTCGTGCCGGGTTGCTGGACGCCCACCAGGTTGACCACCGCCAGGCCGGACAGCGATCCGGAAACCAACCCGGCGGCCAGGGCGATGGCCACGAACCCGATCAGGCGCGGGCGCCGGGCGGGTTCTGGAGGCGGTGGTTCGGCGGGCAGGGACCGGCGGGTCGACCATGCCGGCGCCGACGACCAGCTGTCGGAGCGAGGCGGGATGGGGGTGGCTTCCCCGCTGGCACCGTAGCGGTCGGTCTCGACCGCCCGGGGCAGAGTGGGGTCGACGTCAGGATCGGGTCCGGTCACGTCGACAGTGTGCCTCCTCGACGATTACGCCCGCAGTCGTGGGACGGTGAAGATTCTCTAATGCGTCGACGTGACCAAAGGGGGTTCGCTCGCCAGCTCGCCGGCGGCGGCGGCGCCCTGGCGGGGCAGGACGACCCGGAACACGGCACCCTCGCCCAGGACGCTGGTCACCTCGATGAACCCCCCATGCATTTCGACGATGGAGCGGGCGATGGCCAGCCCCAGTCCGCTCCCCGACGCCCGAGCCTCGCCGAGGTTGGTGCCGCGGTAGAACCGTTCGAAGATGCGTGGCAGCTCCGCCGGGGGGATGCCGGGACCGGTGTCGCTGACCTCGATCACCGCCGCGTCGGCCTGGTCCAGGATCTGGACCGCCACGGTTCCGCCGGGGGGCGTGAACTTGACGGCGTTGCCGACCAGGTTGTTCACCAGCTGGACGATCCGCTCGCGGTCGAAGCGGATGGCGACTGTCGTGCGGGGCGCGGCGTAGGTGACACCGATGCCCCGGCCGGCGGCCGCTTCGGCGCTGGCTTCCACGGCGGCCCGGATCGGCTCGCGCAGGTCGCCGACCCGCACGTCCATCGGGAAGATGCCCGCGTCAATGCGCGACAGGTCGAGCAGATTGGCGCTCATCCATTCCAGGCGCGTGAGCTGCTCGCTGGACCGATCCAGGAATTCGTGGCGGGCCTCCTCGTCAACGCCGTCGCGCTGGAGCTCGGTGTAGGTGCGCAGTGCGGCCAGCGGGGTGCGGAGCTCATGGCTGACGTCGGCCACGAACTCGCGCAGCCGGTCGCGGTCCGCCTCGAGCAGCTGCAGCGACTCGGTGAGCCGGTCGGCCATGAGGTTGAACTGGTCGCCAAGCTGGTCGATCTCCTCGACCCCGGCCGGCGGTACGCGTGCGTCGAGCTGCCCGTGGGCCAGCCGGCTCGAGAAACTCCCCAGCCGGTCAAGCGGAATCGTGAGCCGGCGGGCGGCCCATACCCCGACCAGGAGCGACACCAGCAGGGCCAGCGCGCCGGCACCCACCAACGCGCCGCGGACCTGGGTCAGGGTCGCGTCCCGCGGGGTATAGGGCACCGACACCACGACCTCCAGCTGGAGCGTTCCACCGGGAGCCAACGGCTCCTCGCGCAGCGGAAGCTCGACCGAGAACGCGAGGCGGGTCGCCGGCGCCAGCGGGTCCGCGGCCAGGCCTTGGGACGTGGCAGCCTCCACGTCTTCCGGCTCCGCGAAGGCCGCCTCCGAGCCATCGACCACGTTGAAGACCTCGACCGTGACCAGCAGGCCGTCGGCCGCCTCCTGGGCGGCGGGCTGGATGATGCGCGCCTCCCGCTGCTGCCGGTCGTTGAGGAACTCTCCCAGCCCGCTGGTCGCCGATCGGCTGACCGTGTCGATGATGAGCAGGGCCGTGGCCTGGGCCGAGGTCTCGGTGCTGGCCCTGCCCTGCTGCTCGAAGTAGCCGGGCAGGATCTGGTTGAGCGCCACGCCGCTGATGAGCAGCGCGATGAGGGCAGTCACCGCCAGGGCCACCGCCAGTCGGACGTCCAGGCGGCGGAGGAAACGACGAATGGGCGTCGGATCAGTCCTCGGCGAAGGCGTAGCCCACGCCCCTGACGGTACGGATGTAGCGCGGCCGGTCTGGATCCGCCTCGACCTTGTCGCGGATGTGACTGATGTGGACGTTGATCGTCCGCTCGTCCTGCTCCACCGCCGCGTCGTAGTCGCGTACCAGCTCCAGCAGCTGCGTGCGGGTGAACACGCGCCCCGGGCGCGCGGCGAGGTGGCGCAGCAGGTCGAACTCGGTGGTGGTGAGGCCGATCCGCTCCCCGTCCCTCGTCACTCGTCTCCGCTCCAGGTCGATCACGAGGTCCCCGCGCCGCAGCGTGTCGGTGGCCTGGACGTCGGCCAGCTCCCCGTAGGCACGGCGCAGGAGGGCCTTCACCCGGCTCGTCAGCTCGCGCAGGCTGAACGGCTTGACCAGGTAGTCATCCGCGCCGATTTCGAGGCCGACTACCTTGTCGACTTCGTCCGTCCGGGCAGTGAGGAACAGGATCGGAACCCGCGTCTGGCGCCGCAGCTGACGGCAGACCTCGAATCCGTCGATCCCGGGCAGGCGGACGTCGAGAAGCACAAGATCGGGCGCGACCTCGCTGAAGCGAGCGACCGCTTCCTCCCCGGTGGGGATGACGCTCACGCCGTAACCCTCGCGCTCCAGCACCACCTGGACCCCGTGGGCAACGGCCGGTTCGTCCTCCACGATCATGATGCTGGCGGCCACGGGAACCGATTCTAGACCGATGCCCGACCTTCGCCGTTTCCCGGCCTTCGCCCGTTTGCCGGTCCATCGGTCCACCTGTACCATCCGGCTTCCCACCTCGACCTGGAGAACGGCCGACCCATGACCCTGGACTTCACCGTCGACACCCGCAACGTGCTGGGCAAGCAGACGAAGCGCCTCCGGCGCGCCGGCACGGTGCCCGGAGTGGTGTTCGGGAAGGGCACCGAGTCGATTCCGGTCCAGGTCGACGCCAAGCGCCTCGAAGCCCTGTACCGCGCCGCGGGGCGGACGACCATCTTCCAACTGACGGTGGTCGGGGCTGGAGTCAAGAGCGCCATCATCAAGTCCGTCCAGCGTCACCCGTTGAGCGGGCGGGCCGTGCACGTCGACTTCTTCCTTCCCGACCTCAACGTCGAGATGCAGGTGGATGTCCCGCTCATCTTCATCGGGGAGGCGCCGGCCATCGAGGTCACCGGCGGCAGCCTGTTCACCGCACTGGACCACATCAAGGTCCGCGCCCTGCCGGCTGACCTCCCGCACGAGATCACGGTGGACGTGACGCCGCTCATCGATCTGGAGGCCGCCATCCACGTCAGCGACCTGCCGTTTGATGCCGCGCGGGTCACCGTCCTGAATGACACGGACGAGCTCGTCGCCAAGGTCATGCCGCCGCGGGTTATCGAAGAGGTGCCCGTGGCCGAGGTCGAGGGCGAAGTGGGGGCAGAGGGCGAAGTGGGGGCAGAGGGCGCCGAGGGCGAGGCCGGTGCGGAAGGTGGGACCGAAGCTGGTCCCGCCGCAACGGAGGACGCTCGCTAAGCAAGCGACGGGTCGGTCGGAAAAGCTGATTTCGGTCCCCTGCCCGCGATATAGTCCCGAGCGGCACGCCGCGACCTGCTCGCCCAGCGAAGCTCTCCGCTGGACCTCCGCCGAGCGGCGAGAAAGGAGCCGCCAACCGGCATCCCTCTCCTCGCATGCTCGCGTTTGCCCCGCGCTGAAATTGGGGCTGTCGCCCACGTGATTAGCAGTGAGGTCCCGATGTCGCAGATGTCCACCCAGGACGAGGTCATTCGGCAGGACGTTCGAGACCTGCATGGCCTCGGCTACGCCCAGGAGCTCCTGCGCTCCATGGGCGGATTCAGCAACTTCGCCATCAGCTTCTCGATCATCTCGATCCTGACCGGCGCGGTCATCCTCTTCAACTACGGTCTCACCCTGGCCGGTCCGGCGTCGGTGGGGCTCGGCTGGCCGCTGGTGACGGTGTTCACGCTCATGATCGCCGCCACCATGGCCGAGGTCGCATCGGCCTATCCCACCGCGGGCGGCCTGTACTACTGGGCCAGCAAGCTCCGCAACAAGGACTGGGGCTGGTGGACGGCCTGGCTCAACCTGGGTGGCCAGATCTCGATCGTGGCCGGCATCAACTACGCGGCTGCGTACTACATCTCGGCCACCATCCTGGGGCCCCTGTTTGGATTCGACCCCAACCTCGAGACTTTCGGCATCCTGAACGCGATCTGGGTGACCGGCGCGCTGATCGCGATTGAGATCGTCTTCAACGTGGCCGGCACACGGGTGGTCGCGCTGATGAACGACATCTCGGTGTGGTGGCACATCTTCTTCGTAGCCGCTATTGCGCTGGCCCTGTACACGCTGGGGACGCAGCCCATCCACGACCTGAGTTTCCTGTTCACGGTCGACCC
>DASWJA010000013.1:0-1528 GCA_036397375.1 Candidatus Limnocylindria bacterium | reverse complement strand
GTTGGTCCTTGACGAACCGTCCGCCGGGCAGGACTATCGGAGCGCTACGGCGTTCATGAGGGAGGTGGAGCGGATCGCCGGTCTGGAGAGCGTCTACTTCGTCACACACGACGTCGACCTGGCGCTGACCCATGCCGACCGGATCCTCCTCCTGCGCGACGGCCGCATCGCGGCCGACGGCGCACCGTCGGAGGTGATCGCCGACCGAGAGCTTTGGAGGGCCTGCAACCTGCGCGAGACCTCGCTGATGGAGGCGAATTTGCGCTGGGGCGGCCGCTCCGGACGGTTCCTCGGCCCGGAGACCCTGGCGGCCATGGTCGTCACCGAACGGACCACGCCGGGATCGTGACACCGGCACGCATCGGAGGAGGCACGAACCGCCCATGACAGCAATGGCAGAGCCACAGTCCACCCCGAGCCCGTGGTCGCTCACGACCCGGGTCATCGTCTATTCCGCCATCGGCGCGGCGCTGTACGCCGTCTTCAACTGGATCTCGTTCGCCATCCAGATCCCTGGCGCCGAGAGCGTCAGCGTGCGACCCCACTACGGGCTCCTGACGTTCTTCGGATTCGCATTTGGACCGGTCGTGGGGTTCCTGACCGGCTTCGTGGGCAACGTGGTGGGTGACCAGCTCACGGGCTGGGGCGCGTTCACGTCGCCGCATTGGAGCCTGGCCAACGGACTCGCCGGCCTGATTGCGGGGTTGTTCCCGGTCTGGATGGCCAGCCGGATGACGAGTGTCGGGAGCAAGGCCCTCACCGCCGCCGTCGCGGGCGTGGTGGCCACCGTCATCGGCTTCCTGGTGATCTTCCTGGGTCTCGTTCTGACCCCGGAATTGGACTTCAACACGATCCTGACCACGGAGTACATCCCCGTCGTGATCGCAAACTCCATCGCGGCCGCGATCGTGACCCCCATCCTCGTCCTCGCCTGGGAGCCGATCTCGGCCCAGATGGGGCGCTAGGCAACCGCGGCCCGCGTACCGATGCGGGCTGCATTCGCGTACCTGGGTCGGGGATCCTGGCTGGCCCGCCGGGATCCCCGATCGATCCTTCTGGCGGCGTTCTTCTTTGTGCTCGGCGCTCCCCAGGTTCGGGACTCGCGCCATCTCGCCCTGATCCTGGCGGCGGCCGTCGGCTACTACCTGTTGGCCGGCATCCCCTGGCGGGCGGTCCGCCGGCAGTGGTTGCTCCTGGTGGTCGTGATCGGCGCAGTGGCAACTATCAACGCCCTCATCACCGGTGGCCAGTCCGGAGGATTCGCGGATGCCGAAACTCACGTTCTGCTGACCATCCCGCCGTTCGGAACCGAGGTGTCGGCGGAGGGGATCAGCCTCATCGTGACCCAGGTCCTGCGGTTCGGGGCGATTGCGGCGGTCGGGTTCCCGGTGGCTTACGCGATTGCCCCCGGCGACCTGGGTCCGGCGCTCAGGCAGCTCGGGCTCGGCGACCGGATGCCGGTCATGGTCGACCTGACCGTCCGATTCATTCCGACCCTATCCACCGAATTCGGGGAGACGATCGATGC
>DASWJA010000012.1:0-9183 GCA_036397375.1 Candidatus Limnocylindria bacterium | reverse complement strand
GCTGACGATGGACATGACGACCAGGTGGCCATACATCCGCGGGCTGCGCGGCAGGGGCTCGCGAGCCAGCGCCACGACCGTCACCAGCAGGATCAGCCCGATCCCGAGCCGAAGCGCGATCAGCGTGAACGGCGTGAGGGTCTCGACCCCGATCTTGATGAACAGGTAGCTGCTGCCCCACATGAGGCCCAGGGCCAGGAAGATCAGCCAGTCGATGCGCGAGGTCGCCATTCCACCAGTCATAGCGGCGGAATGATGACCGATGTGAGGTTCAGCCCTTCCTTATGAATGCCCCGTCACGGTCCGCCGCTCCGCCGCACTCGGCTTCGGACGGAAGCTCTCCGAACGGATCCGTTCCGGCCTGCCGAGCAGGAACCCCTGGCCCATGTGCACGCCAAGAACCCGCAACGCCCGGAGATCGGCCTTTGACTCCACGCCCTCCGCGATGAGCGTGAAGCCCGCTTCGGCCGCGAAGTGGACCATGGCCGCCACCAGGGCGCGGCGGGTGGCGTCTTCCGCCAGTCCCTGGACCAGCGCCAGGTCCAGCTTCACGTAGGCCGGCCGCGCTTCCAGGATGTGGCGCAGGCTCGCGAAGCCCGCCCCGGCGTCGTCGACCGCCAGGCTGTAGGACGGGCCGAGGCGTCCCAGCGCCAAGGCGATGGACTCGTAATCGGTGACCAGCTCGTGCTCGGAAAGCTCGATCACCACCGGGCGTTGGGTCGAGCCCACGATCGCGGACAGGGTTTCGGTATCGGTCAGCAGGTGGGGTGAGCTGTTGATACTCAGCCAGCAGGCGGGTGGCAGGGATGGTGAGGCGTCAATCGTGGCCTGCAGGGTGGCGACTTCCAGGTCGCGGAGCCGGTTCACGATCACGGCCTGGTGGAACAGGTGTCCGGTCGACACCGGGGCGTCGAAGCGGCTGAGTCCCTCGTAGCCCACGATCTCACCCGACGACAGAGCACGGATGGGCTGGAATACCGGCCAGAACAGCCTGCGCTCCAGGACGGTGTCGAGGATCTCCGATGCCGTGGACCGCGCCTCGGCATCGGCCAAGCGCGGTCCCAGGGCCGTCGTGGCGTACTCCGCCACTTCGACCAGGATTGGGAACTCCTCGGAAATGGTGGCCCGGCCGCCCGTCGCCTGGCCCTGCCCAACCCCGAGCACGCCCAGCAGGCGGCCCTCGTGCACCAGCGGGACGTAGGCCGCGGTGCTGATGCCCGCCGCGGCCACCGCCCGCGAATAGCCTTCGTCGTCGTCACTTACCGCCCAGCCCGTGATCCACGGGCCGTGGGCCGCCATCCGGCGCATGTACTCGTTGCGGTGGTCGGGGAGCGTGTTGCCCTGGGTCAGGGCGGGCGGCAGGTTCTCGCCCCGGATGGCGAGCAGGACCGAGCGACCGTCCTCCGTGAACCACGTCAGCGAGGCGGTGTGGACCGCCGTCCAGCGCGTGAGGGCGTCGATGAACGCGGACGCGATCACGAATGGGTCGCCGGCCGACCGAATCCGGGTCATCTCCTGGAGCAGGTGACGACGGCGGTCCATGAATCGCTCGAGGATCCCGCCCAGCACGGAGCCGAAGAACGTGCCGACCGCAATGGACGCCGCGGCGATCATCGTTACGGCGGTCACCGGCCCCTCCAGCGAAGCTCCCATGGCCAGGGCCGCCAGGGCAGCCACTCCCCACAGGACCGCGGTGACCGGCTGGGTGACGATGCCCACGAAGCCGGCCACCACCACGCCGACCAGCACGATCAGCTCGCCGTGGAATTCTCCCGTGGACGCCGTCCAGCCCGCCGCGCCCAGGACGGCGAATCCGGCCGGCCAGGTGATCAGGCTCAGCTGGAGGAGTCGGTCGGGTGAGATGGGATGACCGATCCGCTCCAGCAGCACGTCGGTGGCGAGGTGGATCGCCGCCAGGCCACTCAATGTGAGGAGAAGCGATGGCGTTCCCAGGTCCAAGAGCGCGCTTACCAGCGGGACCGCGACGAACACCGCCGTCACCGGGCGCGCCAGGTAATGGCGGAGGAGTCGGCGAATGCCGGTCGGATCGGCCAGCGTCTCGCCGATGGCGAGCCCGGCCAGCACCGCATGCGAACGGGTTACCGCAGCCATGGGCCCGATCGTACGGCCGCACCAGACCGCTTCCGAATCCCCCACACGTGTCACCCAGAAGTACCCGCCCCGTTCGGGGAGCGCATATCGTGTCGCGGACCCCGGTGCGGCGAACCCGGACCAGCCGAAAGGGCCGCCCCACAGCCAGGGCGGCCCTCAGGCAACAAGACGGCTCGAGCCTAGGCGGAGGTTCCCTCCGCGGAGCCATCAGTTGAGCCATCAGTTGAGCCATCGGTTGAGCTGGGCGGGCCGAAGAATGGGCGACCCGGTCCCGGGCGGCCGTCACGCTCGCCCCAATTCCCGATGCCCCCTTCGTTCAGCCAGGTCTCCAGCCGCGCGTAGATCGCATCGGCCTTGTCCTGGGTGATGTTGCCGGCTTCGACGGCTGCGTCGAGATCGGCCTTGGCGGAAGCCAGGGCTGCCGCGACAACCTCGGCGTAGTCGACGCCCTGGGCCTCGGCGACTTCCTCGAGCGTGGAATCAACCAACGCCTCACGGAGCTCGCTGACCTCCATGCCCAGGGACTTGGCCGCGGACTCGAACACGCCGGACATGAATTCGACCCGGGCGCCGTGATGCGCCCCGTGCCGGAGATGGAAGCCGATGAACGCGCACCCGATGCCGTCCCAATTGTTGATCCGCTCGGTGGCCGCGGCGCCCTGTTCCTCGGTCAGGTCGCCGGCTTCGACGGCCGCGTTGATGGCGGCGATGGATGCGGCCTTGGCGGCCGGTGCCAGCTCATCGGTCCCCACACCCAGCTCGTCGGCGAAGGTGTCGAGGAAGATCTGGCAGTACTCGCCCGTCGCGCCGGACGTGTCCTCGCCGACCGTCAGCAGCGGGTCGTCGCTGGCAGTGGAGCCCGGTGCGGCCAAGACCGAACCGATGAGGGTGCCGCCCACCAGGGCCGCGGTGATCAGGGCAGCCGCGCCGCCCAGGAGCTTGAGTGGCTGAGACATCGTTCCGTGCTACCTCGTTGGGGAGTGCCTTTGCGTTGGTGCCCTCCCTGGCAACCCGGACTCTCGCGGCCGGCGGTGAAGATCGCGTCAAGAACCGCGGCCAAACGTCGTTGGCCTCAATCGTCCACGGCCGCCGGCCTGTTGTTCACCACGTGTACAGATCGGTCAATCGGGCGCTGCCGCGGCGCCCACGAAGGCCGATTCGGGGCGGATATGTCCATGCCATGAACAACACCGACCATTAGGGGCCCTTCCGGCCTCGCCGCCGCCGCTTTCGTGACCGATGCGTACATCTGATGTACATCGCCAATGTCCAAGCGACCGAGCGCGATTTGAAGGAAAGGTCCCGTTCCCACCCCATACCGTGTGTAGCGTCGGTCTGAACTGACGCCATAGGCGGAAGGGGCATGGATACCGATCTCGTGATACGGGCACAGGGTGGAGACCAGGAGGCATTCGCCGATCTGGCCGCCACGATCGCGGATCGGTTCCTGGCGACGTCGCACCGGATCCTGAGCGACATCGACCTGGCCGAGGATGCGACGCAGCAGGCGCTGCTGAGCATCTGGCAGGACCTTCCCCAGCTCCGCGACCCGGCCCGCTTCGAGGCCTGGTCGTATCGGCTTCTCGTGCGCGCCTGCTACGCCGAGGGCCGTCGAACCCGCCGTTGGGCGCCGAACATCCGCCTCCTTCCGGTTGACGAACCGATGGCGGCGGACGGCTTCAGCTCGGTCGTCGATCGCGACCAGCTGGAGCGCGGCTTCCGGCGACTGTCCCTGAAACATCGCTCGGTGGTGGTCTTGCACCACTACCTGGACCTGCCGCTCGACGAGGTCGCCGACGTGCTCGGCATCCCGGTCGGGACGGTGGCATCGAGATTGCATTACGCGATGCGGGCCATGCGCGCGGCGCTCGACGCCGACGCGGGCACGACGCCACGGGAGGCCGCTCAGTGAGCACTGATCGCGACGTCGATCGCACCGTTCGGTCGTGGCTGCGCGAGGACCGGCACGAGGACGCGGATCGCCTCCTGAACACTGTGCTGGACCAGCTCGACACGACCCCACAGCGCCGTGCCTCGTGGCCGGCGTGGAGGTTCCCGATCATGAACAGCGCAATGCGCATCGGCCTGGCGGCTGCGGCCGTCGTGGTCGTGGTCTTCCTCGGCTACCAGTTTCTATCGGGCCCGAACGTCGGAGGCCCGAGCCCCGTTGAGACGCCGACTCCTTCTCCCGTTCCGACGGCGACACCGGAGGCTACGCCGGCGGCCTACGTCTATCCCGACGCAGGCCCGCTTGCGATTGGCAGACATCAACTGACCGAGGAGGGCGTTCCGCTCTCGTTCAGCGTGGCGACGTCCGGCTGGAGCATCGACGACACCGGCTACATCTACAAGGACACGGAAGTGGCAGCCGACCAAGCGGAGTTCCTCTTCTGGAGCCTGGCCAACATCTACTCCGATCCATGCGCCCACACCCCGCTGAGCCCGCCCGTTGGTCCATCGGCAGCCGATCTCGCGGACGCCTTGTGGACAGCATTCGGGACCGAGGCCACGGAACCTTCGGACGTCACGGTGGGCGGGCGCGCCGCGAAGCACGTGGTGCTCACCGTTCCCGAGGACATCGGCTGCGACCGCACGAGTTTCTACCTGTGGTACAACGATTGTGGAGGTGTCTCCTCCGACGCAGTAGGGTGTTACCGCTACGCCACGGAGCTGGGCGACACGATCAGGGCATGGATCGTCGATGTGGACGGGGCGCGCCTCTTCATCGAAGCCGAGACCCGCAAGGCCGCCGGCCCCGAGGTCGAACAGGAGATCCAGCAGATCATCGACTCGATCGTCTTCGAGTAGCGCAGCCTCTTTCTGGAAGATCGATACGGCCTGACGGCCGCCGAAATCAGGGCGCCCGGCGACTCGTCGCCGGGCGCTATCGGTATCCGTTCGGTTGAGCCCCAGATTGAACGAATAGGCTTCGCCCCAGACTCTTCAGTGTGATCACGTCCAGATCGGACCGATCATCCGTGCATGGAGGGACGAGTGCAGGCAGCGCTGGTCGATCGGGCGAAGCAGGGCGACAAGGAGGCCTTTGACGCCCTGGCCCGCATGGTCGGCGATCGGTGCATGGCGATCGCGTGTCGGATCCTGCGCGACACTGACCTGGCCGAGGACGCCGTTCAATCCGCGTTGATCACGGCCTGGCGCGAGCTCCGTTCGCTGCGAAACTCGGACCGATTCGAGCCCTGGCTTCACCGGATCCTCGCCAACGCCTGCTACGCCGAGGCCAGGCATCGCCGCCGCTGGTCGTCAGCCATCGGGGTGCTCCCCGTTGAGCTCGGCGCGAGTCGCGACGAGACCCTCACCGTCGACATCCGCGACCAGCTGGAGCGGGCCTTCCGGCGGCTCACAGCCGAGCAGCGGGCCGTCCTCGTCTTTCACTTCTACGTCGGCCTTCCTGTGCCAGAGGTGGCCGACCGACTCGGCATACCGCTCGGGACGGCGAAGTCCCGCATCCACCACGCGACGAGTGCGCTCAGGGCCAGCCTCGAGGCTGACGCCCGAACGCCATCACAGGAGCGAACGGCATGACTGCGCCCCGCGATTCCGACCGACTCATCCGTGCCTTCCTGGCCGAGGGCCAAACGGACCTGCCCGACCGGGTCTACGACGAGGTTCGCAGCGACATCGAGCACACGGGTCAGCGCACCGTCTTCGGCCCATGGAGGAATTCATTCGTGAACCGATTCGTCGCCGTCGCGGCCGTTGCCGCTGTGGTGGTGCTGGCCGTCGTCATCGGTCTCCAGCTGGGAGCGGGAGGCCCGCTGGTGGGAGGCCCAGGGCCCAGCGCCAGCGCCTCCGCGCCGGCATCGGTCGAGCCCTCGGCCGAACCGTCCACCGAGCCGTCCGTCGAACCGTCTGTCGAACCGTCCACGGGCGTGGAGCCGCCGTTCACCTGCGACCTCCCGATTACGCTTGTTGCGGCCGGCAGCGACTTCCACCCGTTGATCACGCAGGACATTCGGGTGGGAACCCACGATGGGTACGACCGGATCGTGTTCGAGTACGGCGGCGGGACGCCGTTCCTGGAGCTGGATCTCGCCCGGCCGCCGTACATCCAGGACCCGAGCGGCCTGCCGCAGACGGTCGCGGGGTCGCCGGTGTATCGAATCACCCTGACCGGCGCCACGAAGTACGACACCGAAACCGGCGCGCAGCCGTACCAGGGACCGACCAACTTCGAGCCCGGATACGCGCAGATCGTCCAGTTCGTCGAGTTCGGTGACTTCGAGGCAACCCATAACTGGTACCTGGGCGTCAATGGCGGGGACTGCCTGCGGGCCTTCACCCTGCTCGATCCTCACCGGCTGGTGATCGACATCCAGCACTGAGGCGACCAACCAGATCACGCGCACGTAGCGGGCGTCCGGGGCCTGTCCCCGGGCGCCTCGCCCCTGGGTGGTATCCTTAGGAGCCCCGAGTCAGGGGCATTCGCATCGCGGCTCCTCCGATCACTCCTTCATTGGTCCGGCGAGACCTGGTCGCTGAGGCCGCGCGGAAGGAGTGTCTTTATGATCCGGAGCCCGCGGTGCCGATAAGGCCAGCGCACACGCGCCTGGGCCGCCGCGTGCCTGATCTCCAGCTCCTCCAGCGCGCCCCGGGCACCATCGCTGACCTGATCGAGATCCTCGATCGCCGCCTGGCCGAAGAGCAGCGTCCCGAAGAGCGCCTGCGGATGCTCCGCGAGGCAACGAACCAGATCACCCGGACCGCGAACGACGCCATCCAGGCCTATCGCCGTGCCCGCGCTGCGGTCAGTGCGGAACTCGAGATGCCCGACGGGGATTGGCCCCACGCCCGCAAGATGAGTGCCCAGCTGGATCTCGCCCGGGCGGACGTCCTGCAGGCGCTCGAGCAGACCAGCCACCGCTATTCGTGGGCCGAGCCGTGGACCAAGGGCGAGGTCGGAACCGCGAATGGCGGATCCGTCCCAGCCCCGGCTTCCGCGAGGGCTCAGGCGGCCGTCCCGGATCGGTAAGGCCCAAATCCGGATCGGTAAGGCCCAAATCCGGATCGGAAAACCGCCATTTCGGACGGGTAGTGGTACCCTATAGGCCTCCATCGGCTTCTCCGATGGACCCCGCGTAGTCGTTGGTTCCTCTTCGAGCCGGCTGTGTGAGGCAAGTGTTGGTTCGAGGAGAGACTGAGGTTTACTTTGACTACCGGAACGATCAAGAGAGTCATCTCGGAGCGCGGCTTCGGGTTTATCGGCGGCCCCGACGGGAAGGAATACTTCTTCCACAAGAACGAGCTCGCCGCTTCGCTGGACTTCGACCGCCTGGTTGGCGGCGAGTCCGTGGCCTTTGAGGTTGAGTCCAGCCCCAAGGGTGACCGCGCCGTGAAGGTCCAGGCCGCCTAGGCCCCGACCCACTCGCAAAC
Organism: Candidatus Limnocylindria bacterium; assembly: GCA_036397375.1. Classification (GTDB taxonomy): domain Bacteria; phylum Chloroflexota; class Limnocylindria; order QHBO01; family QHBO01; genus DASTEQ01. The sequence goes on along the minus strand of DASWJA010000012.1, from coordinate 1,680 downwards.
TGGAACGCCCGGTCTTCGGACCGGGCGTTTCGCTTTCCCGCCGGTGGGCGAGGTGTTGTACACGGGGCGTACATATCGGCCAACTTCGACCGCCCGAGCCCTCCCGAAGCCTCGGGTAGCATCCTGGAAGCCCCGAATCTGACCGATTTGTTCACGACGTGACCAATTTGGCCACGCAGCAGCCAAAACCCACGCCGCACCCGAGCTTCTTTGGCCGATGCGTACATGTCGTGTACACGAGCCCCCGCCTTCCACGATTCGCCCCCACTTTCCGGGGCGCGACGGAACGCGCGACGGGGTGGTCCTACCAGCGTTCGCGGTGAACCACGGCCTCGAGCGGCTTGCGACCGCCTTTCTTGTTCGGCGCGGTGAGCACCGAAGGGTCGGCCGGATACCCGAACGACAGCAGGTAGTGACACCGCTGCCCGTCCGGCAGGCCGAGCACCTGCGCGGTGAGGTCGAAGTCGAACACCGTTGCCGGCGCGCTGCCGATCCCCAGCTCCCAGGCCGCCAGCACCATGTTCTGCGCCGCGCGCCCCAGGTCCCACAGGAGCGAGCGCGAACCGCGCCCGCTGTCAACGGGTGTGACCTGCGCCACCGCCACGGGCGCGCCCGCCAGGTGGTCCGCGTAACGCCCGACCCCGGTGAGCCGGCCCAGAACCTCGCGGTTCGTCACCGATATGAACGCCCACTTCTGCTCATTCTTGCTGCTGCCCGTCCGGCGGCCGGCGTTCAGGATGCGATCGAGATGCTCGTCAGCGAGCGGCCGGTCGGCGAACCGCCGGACGACCCGAACCGTGTTGATGGCTTGCCAGGTCTCCATTTCGGCACCAGTGTAGGAAGTCACCGGCCGAGCGTTTGTACACGTGGCGTACGCATCGGCCACGGTTGACCGCCTGAGGCGTCCTGAAGCCCCTGATCTTGGCCGGAATGTTCACGACGTGACCAAACTGGCCCCGCAGGAGCCAAAACCAACGCCGCACCCGAGCTTTTTTGGCCGATGCGTACACGTGGTGTACAAGTGGCCACCGCCACCTTCACAACTCCTGAATGGGCGGACCGATAGCATCTGCCACATATGGCGCGCGCGAAGAGCCACTCCCGCCCCAACGGGGCGGCCAAGCCGCGGATCCTGATCGTCGAAGACGAGCCGCAGCTGCGCGCCCTGCTGCGGCTGTACCTGGAACGCGAGGGTTACGCAGTGGCCGACGTCGGTGACGGCGCCGCTGCCCTGGCCGCCTACGACGCTCAGCCACCCGACCTGGTGATCCTCGACCTGATGCTTCCCAGGATGCAGGGCGAGACGGTGCTCGAGGAGCTGCGCGACCGCGGATCGGTCCCGGTGCTGATCACCTCGGCCAAGCGGACCGATGCCGACCGGATCGCCGGCCTGCGGCAGGGGGCAGACGACTACCTGGGCAAGCCGTTCAACCCCCACGAGGTGACCGCCCGGGTAGCGGCCATCCTGCGCCGCGCCGCGCCATCGGGCGGCAATGGGCATGAATTGACCGATGAACCGATCCTGTCGCTGGCCCGCGGACGCCTGGCGCTGGATCCGGCCACCCGCAGGTACACCCTGGCGGGGGAGGGGACCGATGCCGCCCGATCCGGGCGGCTGACGCCGGGGGAGACTCGGCTGCTGCTGGCCCTGGCTCGCCGGCCGGGGAGCGTCCTGACCCG
>DASWJA010000011.1:0-6007 GCA_036397375.1 Candidatus Limnocylindria bacterium | reverse complement strand
GACAACATCAGCTGGCACTGGATCTTCTTCGTGAACATCCCGCTGGGCCTCATCGTCCTGGTCGTCATCTGGCGCGTGCTGCCCACCCACCGCGACCCGAACGCAACCCGCAACATCGACTACCTGGGCGCGTCCCTGTTGGTGGCAGCCCTGGTGCCCATCCTCATCGGCTTCACCCAGAAACAGTTCGGCGAATGGACCGATCCCGATGTGGGCGGCCTGATCGCGCTGGGTCTGGTCATGACGGCGGCCTTCGTCTGGGCCGAGTCGCGGGCCAAGGACCCCATCCTGCCGCTCCACCTGTTCCGGATCCGGTACTTCACCGCCAGCGTGATGGCCATGTTCTTCGCGGCCGTCGGGTTCTTCGCAGCGGTCGTCTTCCTGCCCCGCTGGTTCCAGGTCGTGAACGGCAGCTCGGCCACCGAGTCCGGCTATCAGATCCTGCCCCTGCTGGGCGGGCTCATCGTGGCCGCCGTCGTCTCGGGCCAGATCGTGGCCCGCACCGGGCGGTACAAGCCCATCATCTTCGGCTCGCTCCTGGTCCTGGCCGGCGGCCTGTTCCTGCTCACCAACATGCGGCCCGACACGGATCTCCCCGTCGTGTGGCTGTGGATGGCCATCACCGGCCTGGGCATCGGTCCGGCCTTCGCCGTCTTCACCCTGGTGGTGCAGAACAACGTACCCGTCCGCGAGCTGGGCACGGGCACGTCGAGCGTGACCCTGTTCCAGCAGGTCGGCGGCACGGTGGGCCTGGCCATCACCGGCTCGCTGTTCACCTCGGTCCTGTTGGAGGAGATCCCGAACCAGCTCGAGGAGCTGGGCGTGCCGCCCGAGTTCGCCGGACAGCTGGCCGGTGGGGACGCCCTGAACAACCTGGCCGGCGTGGGCGACCTGGGGGCCGCCATCCTGGCCCAGGTCCCGCCCGCGTTCCAGGCCCAGGTGGAGCCCTTCATTCCGGCCATCGTGAACGCCATCCATGTCGCGTTCTCGATCGCCACCTCGGCGACCTTCAGCATCGGGGTCGTCACCTCGCTGCTGGCAGCGGCCGTGGTCCTGGTCTGGATGCCGGGCGGCCGGATGGGCGAGCCCTCCGAGGCGACGGCGCCGTCCGCCCCCTCGCGCGACCCGGAGCCCGCTACCAGCTAACCGGGCGGCGCCGACACGGCCGACGTTGCGGCCTCGTCCTCCACTGCATACGCGACGGCGTCATCCACGCTCATGGCCCGACCCTGCTGGTACAACGACTCCGCCGCCGCGGCGTCCATCAGCGCGGTGGCGGCTCCTCGGACGTCGCCGACCATCGCCCGCTCGCCAGAAGGGGCCTCCCCGATCTCGTCCCGCATGGCTTCGCAGGCGCCCACCAGCCGGAGCGCACGCTCGGGCTGGCCACGGGCCAGGGCGAGATCGGCAATGGCGTACAGGGCACTGGCGACCACGACAGGTAGGTCGTGTTGCCGGGCGGTGGTCAGGCTGGCGCGAAACCGACTCTCCGCAGCCTCGAAATTGCCCTCGAACCGATCAACGCCACCTATCAAGCGCTCGGCGAAAGCCATGTAATACGGGTCCTGCAGGTCGGTGAAGGTCGCAAGAGCGTCCTCCCAAAGCGCTTGGGCCTCGGCACCCTGGCGCCGGCGGACTTCCTGAGACTGCTGGGGACCGAGCGCAGCCATGGCGGCCACCATGCCCAGCAGAAGCATGCATTCCGCGGCTCCCTGCCGGTTCCCGTTGGTGAGATTGCGCTCGCGGGCTTCTTCCAGGCTGGCGCGCGCCGAGTCCAGCTGGCCGCTATCCAGCAGGGCAGCGCCGAGCTCCTCCAGCGCGTCCGGGATCCCCTGCGCGTCGTCCAGCTCGCGATAGATCGCGAGCGCCTCCTCGGAACGGTGGAGATAGGCATCGGCCGCTCCTGTCCAGCCGGACATGTCGGCCGCCGCGGTCAGCGCGCGAGCCCGCAGTGCGGTCCGATCGGCGGCCCCCGGTTGGGCGAGGAGCGCATCGAGCCAACGCAGGCCCTCCGCCACGTGCCCCCCGAGTCGCCAGAAAGACCGCAGGGCGGCACCCAGCCGCAGGCCCAGCTGGGCGTCCTGCGTCACCAGGACCCACGCCAACGCAGAGCGGAAGTTGTCGTAGTCGGGCTTCAGCCGCCGAACGCGTGCGGTCTGCTCAGCCCCCAACGAGGCCTCGGAGGCCACCACGATCCAATGCTCCGCGTGGCGTCGGCGAATGACCGATTCCTCCCCGGAGGCCACCAGGCGCTCGAGGCCGTACTCCCGGATGGTCTCGAGCATCGCGAACCGTGGCTCATCCTGATCCCCTTCGGCCGTGTCCACCCTCCGGACGAGATTCTTGTCGACCAGCGAGCCGACGCCGTCCAGCGTTTCCAGCCCGAGCTCACCGTCCCGATTGGCCACGGCCTCGATCGCGTCCAGATCGGCACCACCCGCAAAGACGGCCAGGCGATCGAACAGTTGCCGTTCAGCATCGGTCAGGAGGTCGTAGCTCCATTCGATCGTCCGGCGCAGGGTGCGCTGCCGCTCGGGGACGTTACGGTCCTGGGCGCTCAGCAGGGGGAGGCGCTGCTCCAGGCGTTGGAGGAGCGCGTCCGCGGACAGGAGCTTCATCCGGCTGGCAGCCAGCTCGATGGCCAGCGGGAGCCCGTCAAGCCGAGCCGCGATGTCCGATACCGTGCTGGCGTTTTCGCGGGTCAGCGCAAACCCGGGCCTGACAGCTGCGGCACGTTCCGTGAAGAGGGTCACCGCCTGAGCCTCGGCCAACGGCGCCACCGGGTACTCCTGCTCGCCGTACAGGTGGAGCGGCACGCGGCTGGTCACCAGAGCGCGGACCCCAGAGGCATTCTTCAGCAGTGGCTCCACGGCCCGGGAGCCGGCGTCCAGGACCTGCTCCAGGTTGTCGAGCACCAGGAGCAACTGCTTGTCGCGCAGGTGATCGGTGAGGGTGTCGAGCACCGCCCGCCCGGGCTCGGGTCGCACGCGCAGGGCCGAGGCCATGTCCTGGGGGGCGAGGTCCGCTTCGGTCACCGAAGACAGGTCAACGAAAAAGACACCGTCCGGCGTGTCGGCCAGGGCCTCCGCGCCCACCTGGAGGGCCAGCCGCGTCTTGCCCGTCCCACCGGGACCGGTCAGCGTCACCAGCCGATGCTCCCTCAGCAGGTCTCGGACCTCGGCAACGTCAGCCTCGCGACCGATGAACCGGGTCAGCTGGGACGGCAGGTTGTTCGGCCGCGCGTCGAGCGTTCGCGGGGGTGGGAAGTCCTCCTCCAGCCCCTCGAGCACAACCTCATACAGCCGCTCCGGGTGGAGCAGGTCCTTGAGCCGATGTTGACCCAGATCACGGAGGCTGATCCCGGCGGGGAGGTCGCGCTCCACCAGGGCCCGCGTCGCGTCGGATACCAGGACCTGCCCGCCGTGGGCGGCCGCGGCGATTCGCGCGGTCCGATTGACGTCCAGCCCCAGGTAGTTGGCCCCGCCCAGGATGCCCTCGCCGGTGTGGAGGCCCATCCGTACCCGGATCGTGGCTCCCTCGGGCCAGGGCTCGGCCGCCAGGTTCCGTTGGGCCGTGGTGGCGGCGTTCAACGCCCCGGCTGGCGTGGCGAAGACCGCGAAGGCGGAGTCGCCCTCGGTGCCCAGCTCACGACCGTCGCCGATGGCAACCGCAGAACGGAGGATGGCGTCATGCCGATCCTGGACGGCCCTGTACCGCTCGCCCAGCTGTTCCAGCAGGCGTGTCGAGCCCTCGATGTCGGTGATCAGGAACGTTACCGTTCCGGTGGGCAGGTCTGACATGGTCGGCCGGGCCCCAGCCTACACTCCAGCCAGGACCTTAGCCCACGCCTCGCAACCAGTCCCGAATCAGGCGCTTCTTCGCTTCGGGCACCCCTTCGAGGAGTCGCATCCGATCCAATAGTGTCGCCTTGGAGATGAGCCCCGTCTCCAAGAGCGCCCTCGCGTACTCCCGGTCCTTCGCTCTCCACGCAGCCAGCTTCGAGGCGACGAGGTCATGCGGTTCCAGGCAGAGGCCGCGAGCCGGAATCGTGCGAGGGGTTTCGAGGGCGACAAGCCGATCACGCCACCCCGACGGGAGGGAGGCGGTGTTGATCCCCACGCCGTGCGGGTAGTAGCCAAACGTCTGGTGAAACTTGGAGAGTTCGCCGATCCCGCCATCCACCTGGTCAGCCAGGGAACCATCTGGGTCATTCGGCAACGCCACGTCCACTTCGATCGATCGCGTGGCCTCCGTGGGCAGCCGCTCGTCCTCGATGGAGCCGAGAATGGCCTGGCTGCCGAGAACAATGATGTCGCGCTCGCCCGTGATTTCTGCCGCCGCCCGCAGGACGTGTTCCAGGTCCTCTCGTCTCACGTCGCAGGTTAAGCCTTCCCGTATGTGCGGAACGACTCGAGCACGTTCCTCCGCTCCGCCTCCGTCAGGACACCTGCGAACGGGGAGTTCTGGCGCAGTTCCACGGCTGACTCGGACGTGGACGTCAGCATCTTGAGGGTTGCACCAGGGCCGTTGTCCAGCGTTCGACGCCATGCCTCGAGCCAGGGCCGGGCCGATGGATGACGCTTGGACAACGTGTCCAGATTCCTCCAGGCGCGTTCCAGAACCGCCTCCGGATCCCTGACCAGGTGCCCGGCCACCGCGTGGTGGAGCCACAGGGAGGCGAGCTGCTCGCGGCGTAGGCCCTGCCTGGTTGGCGGGCTCAGGAGGAATGCCTTGAGAGCCAGCGGATCGATGCGGCGATGCGTGCCGACCCTCACACACGGCAGGCGCCCGCTGTCGCAAAGGTCAACCACGTGTTGGCGCGATGTCCCCAAGAAGCGAGCCGCGTCGCCCGTCGAGAGCGGGCTCAGATCAGGGATATCCGATGCGGTAGTGATTTCCATGTTTGGGAGCATACCCTATAAACACCAAAAACGCAACAGCAGAAGGCGATGTGTCCTGCTGGCGACCCGCCCTCTCTCCGCAACTGATAAGGAAGAACGTCAGCTTCGCAGGCGTCGAAGGGCGGCGGCGCGATACACCTCGCGTCGGTGCCCGACCCGGATGACCAGGACCAGCAGCCGATCCCCGATCACTCGGTAGAGGACTCGGTATTCCCCGACCCGAATCCGGAAGACGTCGTCGGGGCCCTTGAGCCGCTGCGCGCCGGACGGCCACGGGTTGCCCCCTAGTCGCGCCATGGCGGTCGTCAGCCGATGTTGGATGGCCGGGGTGAGCTTCTCCAGCTGCCTCCGCGCCGCCGGCAGCAGGACGACGTGGAACTGATCGGTCATCGCCTAGAGTCCGAGTTGGCGCTTGACCTCGTCCAGCGGGATGGTCGTCTGGTTCTCTGGATCTGCCAGTGCCTCGCGAACAAGCTCCAGGTCCAGCTCGTCCTCCAGCTCCTCGAGGAAGTCCACGTCTTCGATGGGCACCACGGCGGCCACCGCCTTGCCGTGGCGGGTCAGCCGCACCCGCTCGCCCCCGAACGCGACCTGGTTGATGATGGTCGCGAACTGCTCGCGCGCCTCGCTGATCCGATGCTGGTTCGCTGTAGGTTTGTCCCCGTACGTCATGTACGAAGCGTACATCTTGACCTAGAACTGGTCAAACAGGGCGCCTCAGCCGGTCAGCGACTTACCCGATTGAACGCCCACAGGGTTCCGGCCTGAAGGATGATGCCTAGGATCACGATCGAAAGCACCGCGGCGCCGATCGCGTTCCAGTCGTACCCGGTGACCATGAGCGACCGGATGGCCTCGATCACGTAGGTGATCGGGTTCCAGGTGTTGACGACCTGCATCCAGTCCGGCATGAGCTCCTCGGGCACGAAGGCGGTCGAGGCGAACATCAGCGGGAACAGGAGCAGCGAGAACGTGCTCGTGGCCTGCTCGCTCTTGGTGATCAGGGCCGGGATGAAGCTCGCCCCGGCCAGCGCAAGCCCGAACAGGCCGGCCAGGGTGATGATCAGCAGGAAGCCGCCGACACCGGTCACGATGCTGGCGCCCAA
>DASWJA010000010.1:0-14321 GCA_036397375.1 Candidatus Limnocylindria bacterium | reverse complement strand
TGATCGGCGCGGGCGCGGGCATCGTCCTTGGCGCGGTGGCCGCCTGGTGGCTCGTGCGGCGCCTGATGCGCCCGCTCGAGCTGCTCACCGTGGCCACCCAGGCCGTCGCGATCGGTGACCTGGCGGCCCGCGTCCCCGAGCCCCCCGACCCGGAGCTGCGTCGGCTGGCGCAGTCGTTCAACCGCATGGCCGCCACCCTGCAGCGCGTCGAACAGCTGCGCCGGGCCCTGGTGGAGGACGTCGCGCATGAGCTGCGCACGCCCCTCACCAGCCTGCGTGGCTACACAGAGGCGCTGGCGGACGGCGTCATCGAGCCAAGCCCCGAGGTGCTGCGCACCGTGAAGGACGAGATCGAGCGGCTGACCCGGCTGGTCGAAGGGCTTGATCAGCTCGCCCGCGGGGAGCGAGGCGAGCGGACGATCGCTCGCGTCGAGGTTGACCTGGCGGCCATCGTCCGGCGCACGGTGAAGCTCGTGTCGCCCGACCTGGCGCAACGGCGGATCGAGGTCCGTGTCGAGGATGCGGCGGCCGTGCCGGCTATTCGGGGCGACCCTGACGCCATCGGTCAGGTCGTGGCGAACCTGGTCCAGAATGCGGCCCGCTATGCGAACGATGGAGGCACGATCGAGGTCCGGCTGCGGGCCGAGGGCGGGTGGCTCCACTTCGCGATCGCCAATACCGGACCCGAGATCCCGCCCGCCGAGCTGCCGCTCATCTGGGAGCGGCTGCATCGCGTCGATCGGTCCCGGGCGCGCGCCAGTGGCGGCGCCGGCATCGGCCTGACCATCGTGCGCCAGATCGTGGAAGACCACGGCGGGACTGTCGGCGCCACATCGGCCGATGGGCGCACCGAGGTCTGGTTCCGCCTGCCGATGCGGACAGCTGCGGCCGCCGGCTAGCGTCCGAGCCCGGGGCGCCCCATCGTCACCAAACGGTCACGTTCAGGTCATCAGGAACGCGCACAGCCTTGCGAGGCTGTGGCGCGGTAGGCCGGAGACGCCGGCCGCACTCGGAGAATCGAGATGAAACGCCTGTTTGCCGTGCTGCCGTTGGCAGCACTCCTGTCCCTGGTGCTCGTGGCGCCCGCCGGCGCGCGCGAGTTTGGAACCGTCTACGCCGAGGGTGACGCGTACCGAACCTTCGGCAACCCGGCTCGGGTCGACCCCGGCACGGGGACCGATCGAATCGTCGTCTTCACGAATTTCGACCAGGGCGGCGTGGCGGAGTTCGCGCCGGGACCGGGATCCCATGGCGGTCGTTGGGCGGTCCACGTAGCGACATGGGTCGATCCCGTTGACGCGCACCTGCTGACCGACTTCGACGATGTTCTCGCGTTGCTCGACAGCGGAGACCTGACGTGGGTGCGGATGCCGGACGCCGACTTCCGGTGCCCGATCTTGCCGAACGCCTGACCAACCCGGCGTTCGCATCGCCGTCCGCCCCGACTGCTCCCGCTGTGAGGCGTGGTCGGGTGCGGTCTGGTGATCTTGCGCGATCAGCGATACTGACTGTCAGATGGGGGCGGCCTCGTATCCCCGGTGCTGGAGGTAACGAATCTCGTGCGTCGCGCGTCGCGCCGGCAGGCGCTGATCATCGGTCTGGTCACAGCGGTCCTGTTGGCGTTGCCGGCAGCAGCAGCAGCGACCCACGCCTGGGGCACGTATCACTGGGCGCGGTCCAGTAATCCGATCTCGCTCCAGGTGGTCGACAACGTCACCGCCACATGGGACGGGCACCTCGACGTGGCTCGCGGGGATTGGAGTCAATCCTCAGTCCTTGACCTCGTGGAAGCGGCCGGCGCCGGAACCAACGGCAAGACGTGCAAGGCCATCAACGGCAAGATCAACGCCTGCAACGGCCTCTACGGCAACACCGGCTGGCTGGGTGTCGCCCAGATCTGGGTCAGGGGCTCGCACATCACCAGGGCCACGACCCGGGTCAACGACACGTACTTCAACTCCGCGCCGTACAACACGTCGGAGTGGCGCCAGTTCGTGATGTGCCAGGAGATCGGGCATGACTTCGGCTTGGACCACCAAGACGAGGACTTCGACAACGCGAACCTGGGTACGTGCATGGACTACACGGACAGCCCGAATTCCAATCAGCATCCGAACCAGCACGACTACGACCAGCTGGAGCTGATCTACGCCCACGTGGACAGTGGCGCCTCGGGCCCGGCATCGGTGCCCGGCAACGGGCAGCGCGACCCGCGGGCCCCGGCGGCCTGGGGTCGGGCCGTCGACGACGACGTCTACGTCGCCGACGTGGGCGGCGGCATGCGGGTGATCACCTTCGTCATCTGGGTCCGGTAGCGCGACGGCGGAAACGGATGAAGCTGATCGGCTGAACGACCTCGCCCGATGAGGCGACGCTCGGCCGTTTCTACGGGGCGAGCTGCTCGAGAATGGCGCCGAACTCGGCCGGGTCGAGCTCTCCAGTCGTGCGCAGCCGGACGGTTCCGTCCGCTCCGACGAACACCCACCCCGGGGTGTTGAGGGCCCCCAGGGCCAGATAGGCAGACGAGCCGGCATCGTCGTTGAGCGTCGACAGCACCCAGCCCTCGCGCTCCAGCCAAGCCGACGGCGGGAAGTTCGGCCGTGCCTCGTCGATCGCGGTGGACAATCCGATCACGTCCACGCCCTCGGGGAGCGGATTGTCGGCCAGCCAGGCCACGAGACGCGGCACTTCCGCCTGGCAATGGGGACACCAGTGGGCCAAGACGACAATCGCCTTGGCCCGTCCGTCTGGACCGATGGTTACTGGCTCGCCAACCAGGCCGGTCCCCCGCAGGGTCGGCAGCAGCATCCCCAGCGCCGGATCGGTCCCGCTGTCGGGATAGGCGGGCAGGGGTTGCCCGCTGACGATCACCGGCTCCGCGGCCGGCTCGGCGAGAGCGGGCTGGGTCGAGGCCAGGGCAGCCGCGATGACGGCCCCGACTACGACCACCGCCCCGACGCAGACAATCACGAACCACACCCGGTTGTCGCGACCTCTGGCTTGGGTGCGCCGTTTCTGGGCAGCCGAGGCCCCCGTCTTCTTGCTCACGCGACCTCCTCGTCGGGCTGAGCGACGATCCACAGCAGCACCAGGACGCTGATGAATCCGATGAGCGCCATCACCGGGATCGTGACGAAGCCGAAGCGCTCGAGCTGAATGGCCGTGCACGGCGCCTCCAATGAGCATGTTCCGCTGGGCAGTCCAGGTAGTCGCTGCAACAGCACGTGGTAGGCCGCGACCACCGCCCCGATGGCCGCCAGAACGGTGGCGTACGGCCGGACGCCGAGATCGTGGCGGACCGCTGCGATGAGGAGCATGACCGCCAGCGGGTACATCGCGATCCGCTGATACCAACACAGGGCGCAGGGAATAAAACCGGCGACCTCCGAGAAGTACAGGCTGCCGGCCATGGCCGTCGCGGCAACGAGCCACGCCAGCCAGAGCACGTATGGGCTGACGCCGTCCTGCAGGCTGGCCAGCCATCGGCGGGGAGCCGCCTCCGTTGCCGCCGCGAGGCGCAGCGCGATCACGGCGACGCTCCCGGTGCCGGCAACCAGGGAGAGAATGGCCAGGAAGTTCGCGACGCCCAGCAGATTCATCGTCAGCCGGTGATCTCCGCGCGTTCGGTGAAGACAGCCGCCACGACTAATGAGCCGATGAGCCAGGCGCCGACCAGCAGCATGGCGGTCTCCTGCGCCAGCGGGTCAGGTCCTGCGCCGAAGCCGCCTCCGCCCAGGCCGACCGCCGAGCTGGCGACGTTGAACGGTAGGTAGCGAACGATGTCCGGCAGGAAGATGCCCGCAAACGCCTCGCCGAAGTAGAAGGCGATCCCCACCCCGATGCCCGCCAGCTGGCTGCGGGCCAACGTCGCCACCGCGAACCCGATCGCACCCTGTTCGGCCATGGCGAACCACCCGCGACCGAACTGCTCGGGCAGTCGACCGAGCGCGTCGGTATCGGAGATCCCATCTGTCGGCACCCCCGCCAGGTTGGCGCCGATGAAGGCGGCGGCCACGCCGATGAGGAATGAGAACAGCAGCCCGGCCACCAGGTACGCCGCCACGGCCCCGAATGTGAGCAACATGTACCGGCTCCGGCTCTCGCCGCGCGCGACGGCCATCTTCAAGGTTCCCCACGACCATTCCCCGCCGGCAACCGCCGCCCCGTAAGTGACCGCGAACAGGCCTCCCAGTCCCACGATGAAGCCGAGGATCAGCTGGTAGGCGAGCGGGAACGTGACCAGGGTCAGCGGATCAGGGCCGCCAGGACCGCCAGGCCCATCACCATCGCCTCCGGTGGCGGCCACCGCGACGATGATCATGACCAGGAGGCCGGTCAGGATCCCGAAGGTGAGCCAAGTGGCCGGTCGACGCTGGAGCTTCCTGAGCCCCGAGAGGAGGATCCTCATCGGTCGCTCTCGGGCGCCTTCGCAGTGGAAATGCTCTGGAACGTCCCCTCGTGGCTGACCGCCTCGTCCGCGGTCAGCGCGAGGAACAGCTCCTCCAGGTCGCTGCCGGCCTCCAGCCGCGCGGCGTAGATGCCGGCGTCGGCCAGGGCCCGGTTGACGTCGGCGGCGCGGTTGGCCGCGATGCGCACGGTGAGCCAGCCTTCATCGGCCGATGGTTCCACCCCGTCTTGCCCGGGAAGGCTGACGAGGCGTTCCGCCGCCGAGGCGACCTCATGCGGAGCCACCTTCACGCGCACCAGATCGGCGCCATGCAGGAGCTCGATCATCGAGCCCTCGCGCACCAGGCGTCCGGCGGCGATGATCCCGATCACATCCGCCATCTGCTGCACCTCGGCGAGCAGGTGGCTGGATACGAACACCGTCTTGCCCTCGGCCGCCAGGTGGCGGAGCGTTTCGCGGATGGCGACGATGCCGGCCGGATCTAGACCGTTGGCCGGCTCGTCCAGGAGCAGCAGCTGCGGGTCGCTGAGCAACGCGGCGGCGATCCCGAGGCGCTGCTTCATTCCCAGCGAGTATCCGGAGACCTTGTCCCGCGCGCGATCCCGGAGCCCCACCAGCTCCAGCAGCTCCTCGATCCGAGCCCTGGTGGTGGGAGCTCCGCTGGCCCCGATCGCTCGCAGGTTCTCCCTCCCCGACAGGAATGGGTAGAACGAGGGTGTCTCGACCAGGGCACCGATGTCGAAGAGCCGACGCCGATCCCGCCCACTGAACGGCCGGCCCAGGAGCTCGATGCTGCCGTGGTCGGGGCGGACGAGCCCGGTGAGCAGGCGCATGGTTGTCGTCTTGCCCGCCCCGTTGGGCCCCAGGAAGCCATACACCACCCCGGTCGGGACGGAGATGTCCAGGCCGGCCAGGGCCAGGCGCGAGCCATAGCTCTTGCGCAGGTCACGGGTAGCCAGCGCCAGGCCGTCCGCGGATGCGGTCATGTCGTGCGGTAGGGTACCCGCGATCCGCCGAAGGGCGATGACCGCCGGTTGCGGCGCCTGATCTCGCGCCGAGGGCACCCGTACATCGGTCCCGTTCGAGTACTGCACCAGACCCCACTCCGCGCATTTCCGTGGTTTTTCGCCAGGTGCCTCCGCGCACCGGGGCGTACCCAGGGGACGATCACGCCATGGATGGCGATGCGCATGCATCGCATCCTCGCCACGTAAATGCATTCATCCAGGGAGGGCGCGCAGTCGTGCATCGGATGACGCGGTCGGGCAAGCGCGGCCGCGCTGCGCTTGGCTATCGACGTCGCCGATTCATGCGGGCCCTCGGTCGCGCGGCGCGCCCCATGCGGACCGCTCTCGCGGTCGCTCTCACCGCTCTCTCGGTGCTCCTCAGCGTCGCTCCGGCCTTCGCCTCCCACGTTGTGCCCGTGACCGTCCTCGGGAATCCCACGTGTGAATCGCTGGGCCTGTACTCCCACGAATTCAAAGTCGAGCCAGTGACCGACGGTCTCCACGCCGATCCGGACAGCGACTTCAAGGTGCAGATCACCGTCCAGAGCACCGAGCTTGGTCAGACGGTTGACTTCGTAGGAAACCTACCCGTCGACGCCGCCCTCGTTAAGGGTGGGCCAGTGGCCAACTTCTACCTCTATGTCCCGCCGGTCCTGACCGATGACGGTCTGCATGCGCCGGTGAACCCGGTGGGCGCCTCGTATTACGGCCTGGGCCATATTCGCTTCTGCTTCGAGGTCATCCCGAGCGCGTCGCCGACCCCGACGCCGACGCCGACGCCGACGCCGACGCCGACGCCGACGCCGACCCCGACGCCTACTCCCACGCCATCTCCCACGCCCACGCCGACCCCGACGCCGACCCCGACGCCGACGCCGACGCCTACACCTACACCTACACCTACACCAACTCCCACCCCTGTCCCGCCGCCGGCTGCCACGCCGACCCCAACGCCAGATGAGGCTCCCGTCGCGGCCCCAGCCGCCTCGCCGTCGGCGTCGCCCAGCGAGCCTGAGGCAGCCATGACCAGCCCGTCTCCGGCCCCGACGTCCCCCACGACCGCCGGGCTTCAGCCTCCGCCGCCGGCGCCCCCTGCCCCGCCGGCGGATGGAGGCTCGGCGGCCCCACCGCCGAATGCCCTGCTGCCGGCGGACGTGGTGGGCGGGGTCCTCGCGGCCACCGTGGAGCAGGTCGCCACGGTCGTCAAGCCGGAGGCCGCCGCCCTGGTGGCCACCGCATTCAGCTTCCCGCTGCTGTTGATGGTCGCCGTCGTCTGCTTCCTGATCGGCCAGGGCTGGATCGACGCCCGCGACCCGAAGCTCCGCTCAGCCCCGCGCACCCGGCAGGACATGGTGCTGACCTTCCAGGACGAGGAGGAGCTGTGAGGATGCGAACCGAAGCCACCGACTACGCTGCACTCAGCGAGCGGATGAGCAACCTGCTCCTCCTGCGGCTGGCCCTGTCAGCGATGGTGCTGGTCTGGGCCGGCGCGCGCCCCGAGGCGCTCGGCGTGTCATTCGGCGTCCTGGCCGGGATGACCGTGGGCTACCTGGTCGTGTCGGTGGCGTTCGAAGTCCTGCGCCGTCGCACCATGCGCGCCGGGTTCACCATCCTCAACACCCTGCTCCTCCTCGACGGCCTGTATCTCGCCTTCGCGATGTACGCCACCGGCGGCACGCAGAGCCCGATGCGGTTCCTCGCCTACCTTCACCTGGTGGCGGTGTCGCTCCTCGCGTCGTACCGCACCGGGCTGAAGATCGCCCTCTGGCATTCCCTCCTGCTGTTCGTGGTCCTGTACGCCCAAGCCGCCCAGCTCCTGCCGCCGGTCGACACCCAGCCAGGCCAGGCCGTCGCGTTTGACAGCCTGCCAGTGCTCAACGTGACCGCCTTCTGGCTGTTTGCGCTGGCCACCTCGTTCTTCTCGGCCATGAACGAGCGCGAGCTCCGCAATCGGCGGGCTGACTTGCAGGCCCTGGTCGATCTGGGCGCTGCGCTGGACGCGGTCGGAGACCCGGTCCACCAGGCCCGGATCGTGCTCGACGGACTCGCCGAGCGCTTCGACATCCCGCGCGGCGTGGTGCTGGGCGCCTCGGATGACAAGGTGGTCGTGCTGGCCGGGCGTGGCGCGGGGGAAGTGCAGAGCGCCCCAACCGCGGCGGATGCCGTCGTTCAGCGGGCCTGGGCATGGCGCGAGGTGCTGCCCTTGCGCCGCATCGACGCCGCGCGCAACCCGCTGCTGGCCGCGGCACTGCCGAACGGGCGCAACCTGCTCGTGGCGCCCATGGTCGTGGAAGGCCTGCCGGTGGGAGCCGTCGTCATCGAGCATCGCTCGCGGAGCGTGTTCGGCGTCGAGCGTCGGGTGACCTCGGTGCTCGCCCAGTTCGCCGCCGTGGCAGCCCTGAACTTCCGGAATGCGGTTCTGCTCCGCAACGTCCAGGACATGGCCGAACGTGACTCGCTGACCGGCGCCGCCAACCGACGCATGTTCCAGCAGGTCCTGGAACGCACCCTGGCCACTCCGCGCAAGACCACTCTCCCAGTTACGGCGGTCCTGTTCCTCGACCTCGACGACTTCAAGGTCGTCAACGACACTCTGGGTCATGCCGCGGGCGACGCGCTGCTGGTCGCGGTCACCGAGCGCATTTCGGAGCTCGTCCGCGAGGGCGACCTGGTGGCGCGCCTCGGCGGCGACGAGTTCGCCATCCTGACCCCCGATGACGACGATCTACACCGGTCGCGGGCGATGGCGGAGCGCCTGGTCCGTGAGCTGCGGGCTCCCTACCTGGTCCGCGACGAGCAGGTCGTGGCCACTGCCAGCATCGGTATTGCGACCGCCAGGTCTGCCGACCAGACCGCCGAGGAGGTGCTTCGCAACGCGGACGTGGCGATGTACATGGCCAAGGCCAACGGCAAGGCCCGATTCGCGATTTTCGATCCGGGCATGCATGCCGCGATCCGGGAGCGCCACGAGCTGGGCGCCCAACTCCAGAGAGCCGTCGAGCTCGACCAGCTGCGCCTGGTGTACCAGCCCATCGTCGCCCTCGACAGCGGTCAGGTCGCCGGCGTGGAGGCCCTCGTACGCTGGCAACATCCCCAGCGTGGCCTCATCGCGCCGGGCGAGTTCATCGAGATCGCCGAGGAGAACGGCGCCATCCTGCCCATCGGCCGCTGGGTCTTGCGCGAGGCGTGCCAGCACGCCGGCAACTGGCAACGTGAAGGGCTGACGCCGCGCGGCATCTTCCTGTGTGTGAACGTGTCCGCGCGCGAGGTGCAACAGCCCGACTTCGTCGACGCAGTCCGCACCACTCTCGAAGAGGCCAGCCTGGAACCCGCCCGCCTGATGCTGGAGATCACCGAGACGGCCCTCCTCAAGGCCACCACTCCAACCATGGCCACCTTGGCGGAGCTCCGTCTGCTCGGGGTCCGGGTTGTCATCGACGACTTCGGGACCGGATACTTCTCGCTCAGCCACCTACGCCAGTTCCCCGTTGACGCCCTGAAGATCGCCAGCGAATTCGTGCAGGTTTCCAATGCGGATGCCCGCTCCGCGGCGTTGGCAGGCGGCATCGTGGCCCTCAGCCAGTCTCTCGACATCGAAACCGTGGCTGAAGGCATCGAGACGGCCGAACAGGCCAGGCGGATGAAGGCCCTGGGCTGCAAGTACGGGCAGGGCTACTTCTTCGCCATGCCCCTGGAGCAGGCGGCGATCGACAAGGGCGTGGCGGGGCTCACCGCCACCGTTCGTCAGCCACGACGTCGTCGTTCAGACGGCGCCAGCCCATCGCGCGAGCCGGGGGTCGCCGGACCGCGGACTCCACGCCTGGCACAGGCGGACCCGACGCCCTCCTGACGCGGGAGCGGTGGTCATCCGGCCAGATGCCCGCCAGGCGTTGGGCGCTGAGCGCCAGGCGCCGGGCGTTCTGGACGAGACGGGTCGGGGCTCCCCGCGGGTGGCGCTCATCGCGGCTCGTAGTATGGCTCGATGGCTGACCACCCCCGGCCCGTCGAATCCGAGCGCCTGACCATGCCGCTGCTGACCGCCAGCCGAATGGAGCGCCTGCTGGCCGGGGATGCCGATTCGGTGGCGTCGGAGATCGGCGCCCCGATCCCGGACTGGTGGGCGAACGATGCGGGCCGCCTGATGCGGTTCCGGCTCAAGCAGATCGGTGAGGAACCGGCCAGCGAGCCGTGGCTGCTGCGGCCGATCGTGCTGCGGGACGGCCCTGACGGGCCGGTGGTGATCGGGTATCTGAACTTTCACGGCCCGCCCGATGACGGCGGCTTCGCGGAAGTGGGATACGAGGTCCATCTCGACTACCGCGGCCACGGCTACGCGATCGAGGCGGTGCGGGCGATGTTCGACTGGGCCGCCCGTGAGCACGACGTGCATCGGTTCCGGGCGTCCATCTCACCGGGCAATGCAAGGTCGGAGAACCTGGTCCACAAACTCGGGATGACGCACGTCGGCGCCCAGTGGGATGACCCCGACGGACTGGAGCTGATCTACACGGTGGACCGATGGGAGTTGTCGGACTAGAGCCAGTCGCTCCCTGAGCCGCGGGCGTCCTCCGCCCGGACCAGGACCCCCGAGTCCAGCTCGGACTCGAACAAGGCCAGCTCCTCTTCCGGAATGCCGTAGCTGTGCTCCTCGGCCGGGAAGGCGCCGCTCCGCACATCCGCCGAATAGGCGGCCAGGGCTTGGCGAATGTCCTCCGCCAGGTGCGCGTAGCGCTTGACGAAGCGCGGCGCGCGTCCCTCCGTCAGCCCCAGCAGGTCGTGCCAGACCAGCACCTGGCCGTCGCAGCCGGGTCCGGCCCCGATCCCGATGGTCGGGATGCGGAGCGCCTGGCTGATCCGGGTGGCGACCGGTGCGGGGACCGCCTCCAGCACGATGGCGAAGCAGCCCGCGTCCTGGAGTGCCTGCGCGTCGGCCAGCAGGGCTCGCGCCTTGGCGGCCGTGCGGCCCTGCGCCTTGTATCCACCGAGCATGGTCGCCGACTGCGGCGTCAGCCCGATGTGGCCCATGACCGGGATCCCCGCACCCACGATCGACCGGACCCGTGACAGCGAGGCGCCACCGCCCTCCAGCTTGACGGCATCGGCGTCGGACTCCTTGACGAAGCGAACCGCATTCGTGATCGCCTCGGCGTCCGAGACCTGGAACGAGCCGAACGGCATGTCCGCCACCAGCAGGGCCCGTTGCGCGCCCCGCCGCGCCGCGCGGGTCAGCACGACCATCTCGTCCACGGTGGCCGGGACGGTCGAGTCGTGGCCCAGGACCACCATCGCCGCCGAGTCGCCGACCAGGATCAGCTCGATCCCGACCTCGTCGGCCAGCCGGGCGCCGGGGGCGTCGTAGGCGGTGACCATGACGATCCGTTCGCCGCGCGGCTTCATGGCCGCCAACTCGGGCAGGGTGAAGCGCGGGCGCAGAACGGGTGTCTCGGTCGTCATCGGTCGATCACCTCAGCCAGCATCTTCGCCGCTGAGCAGGACGTTGTCTATCAACCGCGTGGTACCGACCCGGACCGCGGCCGCCAGGGTGGGCCGGTCGAGGTCGGCCACCGCGACGTAGTCGAGCGCCAGGCCCGGCGTTGCCTCGAGCGCCGCCCGCGCCTCGCCGGCCGCGTCGCCGCCGGACCGATGCGCCGCGAGCCCGGCCTGGAGCGCGCGCGGCAGGGCCAGGGCCCGTTGCCGCTCCTCCGGGGAGAGGTGGGCATTCCGCGACGAGAGGGCCAGCCCGTCCGCGTCCCGCACGGTGGGCAGGACTCGGAGCTCGATCTGGGGTGCAAGGTCGAGATCGCGGAGCAGGGCCCGGATGACTGCCACCTGCTGCGCGTCCTTGCGCCCGAAGTACGCCCGGCGGGGGCGGACCAGGTGGAACAGCTTGAGGCACACCGTGGCCACTCCCCGGAAGTGGCCGGGCCGCACCGCGCCCTCGAGGATCAAGCCCAGAGCTCCGGGGTCGACCCAGGTGTCGAAGCCGGGCGGGTAGATCTCGTCCGGGCCGGGGACGAACAGGACGTCGACGCCGGCCGCCTCGGCCACGGCCGCATCGCGTGCCTCGTTTCGCGGGTAGCCCTCGAGATCCTCGCCGGGGCCGAACTGGGCGGGGTTGACGAACAGCGACACCACCACGCTGCGACACTCCCGGCGGGCGGCGCGGAACAGCGACCGGTGCCCATCGTGGAAGGCGCCCATGGTGGGGACCAGTCCCGCATCCGCGCGGTCCGCGAGGCCGGCCAGGGCGGCGTCCAGCTCGGCGATGGTGCGGGCCAGGTTCATGAGCTCGCTTGGTCGGTGGCTCGATCGGCCCGGTCGGTGGCCACCGCCCGGGTCGCCTCGGCCAGCGCCCGGTACACCGGCCCCACGTCCGCGGCGCGCTCACCGATGGCGGCCAGGTGGGCATCGACCGTGGCCCAGTCCCCGCGGGCGATGGGACCGGTGAGCTGGAACCCGTTCTCGATCACGCGGCGCATGAGCGGGACGAGCGCCTCGGGTGGGGCGCCGCTTTCCACCAGCAGCCGCGCGGCCACCCGGTACAGGGTGACCAGGAAGTTCGACGCGATGGCCGCGCCAGCGTGGTACAGAGGCTTGTCGGCATCGGCCAGCACGAAGGCGTGCAGGCCGAGCTGCTCAGCCAGCCAGTGCGCCACCTGGCCGGCCTCATCGGTCTCAAACGTCAGTGCCGCCCAGGCGCCGTCGAGCTGTTCCGGTCCGCGGTCCAGGGTCAGGGTCTGCAGGGGATGGAGGCTGAAGCGGCGTTCATGCGGTGCCAGGGCCGTCACCGAAGTGGCGCCCGAAACGTGAGCAACCCACGGCCCTATTGGCACTTCGCGCGCGACCTCGGCGATCGCGGCGTCCGGCACGGCCAACAGGATCAGATCCGCGTCGGCCAGCGGTTCGCGGCCGGTTGTCACTGCCAGACCAGTCGCTCGCAGCCGGCCGGCGATTGCCGTCCCGGCGCGGCCGCTGCCGATGACCCGGACCGAGCTGATCATGGCCCGAGTCTAAGCCGTGGGGGTGACCTCCACGGTCCGTTCCTCGATGCCGCGGACGAGGGTCAGCGAAACGGATCCGTCCGCCGCCGACTCGACAGCCTCGAACATGTCGTTCACGTCCCGGATGGGGCGGCCGCCGACGTCGACGACCAGGTCGCCTTCCAGGATGCCGGCCGTCGCAGCCGGAGACCCGTCCTCCACGTCGCGGACGAGGAGCCCATCCCGCGCCGGCAGGCCCACCGCACGCCGCAGGCGGCGGGCCACGAAGGGCGGCGCGATGCCGATACCGATCCGGCGGTGGCTGCGGACCTCCCCCCGCCCGATTCGTTCGATCCGATCCTGGAAGGCCGTGTCGGCTGCGATGGCCCCGTAGAACCCGCCTCCCATTCGGATGGTGTTGATGCCCAGCACGCGCCCCTCGGCGTCGACGATCGGACCGCCGCTCGACCCCGGCATGAGCGGCGCGGTGTGCTCGATCAACCGCCCCATCTCGCGTCCCCGCGGACCGCGGAATGCGTGATCCAGGCTCGAGATGAAGCCCACCGTGAGCCGACGGCCGCCGCCGGATGGGTTGGCCAGCGCGATCACCGGCGCGCCAATCTTGAGCTCTGCGCCGTCGCCCCAGGCGATGGGCTCCGCGCCCGCGGTGTCCACTTCGAGCACGGCGAGGTCCGCATCCTGATCCACGCCTTTGACCTGGGCGCGTGCCTGACGCCCATCCGCGAAGTAAATCTCCGGCTCATCGCCGTGCAGGTTATGCGCGCTGGTCAGCACCTGGTTCTTGCCGATGACCACGCCGGACCCTCCGCGCCAGCGGTTGCCAATCCCGACGGTGGAGGCCCCCACACGGTCACCGACCTCGATGACTGCCTTACCGATCTCTGCCAGAGCGTTCATCCTGATGGACCCTTCGTAGTGACTTGCAATCTGCAAGTTACTAGTATGTCCGGGTGTCCGCAACTGCACGCTCGCGGATAATCCGCTCCATGGCCGACACGCCGCTCGCCGCCGCCCTGGAGCGGGTCGGTGATCGCTGGAGCCTGCTCCTCATCGAGGCCCTGCTCGACGGCCCCCGACGGTTCACCGAGCTGGCGGCGGTCCTCGACGGCATCGCCCCCAATATCCTGACCGATCGCCTCCGTCGGCTCGAGTCGGAGCGGGTCCTACGGTCGCGCCAGTACGAGGAGCGGCCGCCCCGGGCCACGTATGAGCTGACGGCCGAAGGGCTCGAGCTCGCCGGAGCGCTCCGGCTGCTCGCGGATTGGGGGTCACGCAGCGCGCCGGATGCCGAGCCGGTTCGGCACGCCGCCTGCGGGACGCCGGTCGAGGCGCGCTGGTATTGCTCGACGTGCGACCGACCGGTCGAGCCCTCGGAAGCCGAGGACCTGCGCTTCGTCTAGGCCGCCTGGGCGCGCACTAGGCGCCCGGCGTCCTGCAGCAGCCACAACGTGAGCCCGACCAGCAACAGGGCGTTGATGGGATGCAGGGCGGCGAGCGTCGGGTTGGTGTCTCGCAACTGGGGCAGGAAGGGTTGGATGCCAGCCGAGACGAGGAACGCGACGAGGACGAACCATCGCCGGCGGTCAAGCCGGCTCAGCGCGGCGCTGATGAGGATCAGCAGGGGCAGACCATGCGCCACGATCCAGCCCACACCAACGTGAGCGTCCCAGGCGCGCGGATCCACGAACAGGCTCTGGCCGACAAGATAGACCTGGAACACCAGGCCGGCCAGGAACAGGACCAGCGACCCGATGTACGCGTACCGGAACCAGCCGGTCACGATCAAACCCGCTCCATGCGCTCGACCCATTGCGCGCGCCAGCCCGGGGCCTCAAACGGACTCGACCAGTAGTCGGTCTGCTTGACGATCCTCCCGTCGCGGAACTCGACGATGCTGGTGACGTA
>DASWJA010000009.1:0-6299 GCA_036397375.1 Candidatus Limnocylindria bacterium | reverse complement strand
GGCGTTCCGCAGCTCGTTGAGCAGGTCGTTGACCGCGATCGCATCCAGCGACCCGGTCACCCGCACCAGAATCCCCTGACCCTCGACCGCGGACAGCCCGGCGAAAGCGCGGATCCGACGCACCTCCTCGCGACTCACGTCGAGTGCACTGAAGCCCTGGGCGCCTGCCGTCTGGTACTCCTCCAGCAGGTCGCGTTGTTCCGCCAGGGCCGTCCTGAGCTGGCGATTCGCGTCGGATAGAGTCTGGATCCGGGTCGACAGTTCGGCGACCGGCAGGCTCGACAGCTCGGTGGGGCGCGCCTGCGAGCGGAACTGGGCCACCAGTGTGATCCCGATCAACATCGCAATCAAAGCCAGGCTCACCTGGGCCACCCACGTGCGCATCAGGGCGCCTCCTCAACCGGTACTGCCCAGCGCAGACTGGTGGAGCCGATGAACCCGGGTAGCTGGAGGTCGTCGGCCGAGAGTGTGGCGAACTCCAGGTCGAAGGCCTCGATCCGCTGCGCCACCCGCCCCAGGTACGCGGCGTCGAGGCGGAAGCGCTCCTCGAGGTCGCCCGGACCAATGGCCTCGATGCGGAACGGGGGCGACAGGAACGCGGTGTTGACCAGCACCGCTGACCCGACGCCGTAGATCGAGCTGGTGGCCACCAGGCGCTCCCCGTTGATGGTGATGGCCTCCGCGCCTGTGTGCCACAGGGCGACGACCAGGTCGCGCAGGTCGTCGGCCAGGACGATGTAGTTGGCCGGATTCTCCCCCGCCGGGACGGTGCGCCGCGAGTCGGCGATCTCGATCACCATGCCCGGCCCACTGACCGTGGTCAGGCCGGCGGCGAGCCGGGCCTCACCGACCGCCCGATTCACCTCCGCCAGGGCCGTCTGGGACCCCTCGCTCTGGTGCTGGATCTCGGTCAGATCGGCCTCGACCCCTGCCAGCTGGACCTGCAGCACCTCCTGCTCCTGCTCCAGGGTCAGGGCCTGCGCGGCGAGCACCTGCTGGGCGGAGGTCGTGTACGAGGCGCGCTGGACCTCGCTGTTCCACTGCGCGGCCGCCACAAACCCGAGCACGCCCAGGGCCAGCGCCATGCTCAGCACCCACCCCGATCGAATCTGTCGGCGGCGCGCCTCCCCGCCCGGCGCCGTCAACGTTCACCTCCCCCGGCCGGGCGCGGGGCACGGCGAGACCGCACCACCACCGTTGCGACGAACACGACTCCAAGCGCCACGAACCCGATGATGAGCCACCACGCCGCGTCCTGCGACTCGCGCGGGGCGGGCTGGGGCTCGGCGGACGGGGCCGGTTCCACCCCTGCCTGGGGGGGGATGGGGACGTCCGACCGACCCAGCGGGAGTGGCTCGACGGGATCCGGCTCGGTCACCCCGAACGCGGCGAAGTACTCGTCACGCAGCGCTTGGAAGCTGACGCCGGTCCCGGCCAGGACGGCATCCTCGTCCGTCGCGCCGAACCGATATGCCTCGGCGATGGCGGCCATGGCATCGGTGCCGAAGTCGTGGATGATGAGGTCGACCATGGTCGCGCCCTGCGCGTAGGCCAGGTTGGCGCCGCGGGCGTCGATGGGAAACTGGTCGGTCAACGCGGCGAAGGCCATCAGGCCTCCCCTGCTGCGCGCCTCCAGGCTCACCAGGTCGCGCTCCGTGGCGGCGTTGCCCACCTCGGACCAGGTGGCAACCCCCTCGTTGAGCCAGCTCGCCGGCTCATGGAACGGGTTGGCCGTCGCGTCGTGGAACACGACGTGGGTGACCTCGTGCGCGAGCGTGGTGTCGAGGTAGGCGGTCGATCCCGCCTCCAGCCACATGTACACGGTGCGCAGGTGCGGGTAGGCGGCCGCCCCGATCCACTCTCGCGCCCCGGGGCCGACGGCTCCCTGGAAGTCCTCGCGCGCGTCGTAGACGAAGATGTCGATCGGTTCGGCGAGGGGGTGCCCGAGCAGATCCGCAGCGGCATCGGCGGCATCGCCGGCAAGGTCCCCGAAGCGGCGCGCGATGGTCTCGTTGGCATCGTACCAATGCACCGTCGCCGAGCCGATTCGCGCCTGGCGCCAGTCGAGCCCCGGGCGGTCGTCGTCGTACAGGAGCGACCGTTCGGGGCTGACCGTGACCTCGGCGCCGATGATCGCCCGCCATCGGTATGCGACCGGCGTGTTGGGCGGGACATAGCCATCGGCCAGGTCGCGGCGGTAGTCGAGCTGCCCCGAAACGAGTTCGACCGGGACGACCAGGCGTTCCTCGCCGCCGAAGCCGAGCAGGAGCTCCACCCGGTCGGGTGGCGCCCCGGTCCAGGTCGCCGAGAAGGTCATGTCCACCCCGAACGTGGCATCGGCGTGCAGGTCAGCAAAGCCGCCCCCGGCACGGCTGGGAGCCGGCGCCACGACCAGCACGGCGAGCAGCCCACCCAGGAGCCCGCCCAGGAGCAGTGGGGCCGTGACGCGGCTCAGTCGGCCCACGACACCCTCCCCAGGTCCAGCAGGCCGACGGTCAGGTTGCCAACTCCGTTGAGCCCGTCGCGAACCAGCCAGTGTGAGACGTCCCACGACCACGGGATGACCGGCGCCTGGGCGTCGACCTCGGCCTCCACGGCGAGGTACGCCGATCGCTGCTCCCCGGAGTCGGTGGCGCGGGCCGCGTCCTCCATGAGCCGGACGAACTCGTCATCGGTCCAGCCCCCGTAGTTGGAGGCTGCGTCCGGCAGCAAGAGGAGGCCGTACAGGGCGTACGGCGACGGGTAGTCGGTGATCCAGTTGATGGTGAACACCTGGGGCGGTCGTTCGGGCAGGACCTGGAGGAAGTCAGTGAAGTCCATGGACTCGATGGCGATGTCCACACCCAGCTCCTCGCGCCAGACCGCGACCGCGGGCGCAACGTTCAGGCTGGTCGCATTGATCGTGATCTGGCCCAGATCGGCCCCCGAGGCGTACCCCGCATCTCGGAGCAGGCGCCGCGCCTCATCCGGGTCGGGGGCCTCGTCCTCCGGGACGCCGTCCGGCCACAAGGCCGGTGGCACGAGGCTGGTGGCGGCCGTGGCGGCCGACCCCTCCGCCAGCTCGACCAGGCGCGGCCGGTCCAGGGCGAGCAGGAAGGCGCGCCGCACGCGGGTATCGTCGAACGGCGGCCGGGTGGTGTCGAAGCCGAAGTATTGGACAGTGAGGGCGGCCGCCTGGTGAAGGTAGGGGCCCAGGGAAGCGTCGTAGGCGATCCATGAGGCGTCGCCCGCGAACACGTTGACCAGGTCGACCTCCTCGGCGACGAACGCCTCGGGACCACTCGTATCCACCTCGGCCAACCAGTCGATCTGACCGATGGGAGGCGGCCCGGCGACGTATTCCGAATTTGCGGTGAGGACCAGGGTGGTGCCGTCCAGGCGATCGACGCGGTACGGTCCCGACCCGACGAAGTCGCCGACCGACTGCCAGTCCGGCGAGTTGTCCGCCGTGGGCGGCACCACGGATGCGGTGGGAGTGGCCACCAGCGCCGGGAAATGGCTTGCGGCGTGCCGCAGCCGGACGATCAACGTCCGCTCGTCGGGTGCCTCGATCCCGACCGCATCGGCCGAACCGACGCCGGACCGCCACTCGGCCGCCCCGTCAATGACGGTCAGGACATCGGGCGCCAGGGCGCCGGTGGCCGGGTCGAGGACCCGCAACCACGAGCGGCGCACGTCGGCGGAGGTGAGCGGGGTCCCGTCGCTGAAGCGGAGGTTGTCTCGCAGTCGGAAGGTGTACGTCTGTCCGTCGTCACTCACCGTCCAGCCTTCGGCCAGCGAGCCGTACACCGAGCCCTGCTCGTCGATGCGGGTCAAACCCGCGTACAGCTGAAGGAGCAGCTGGACGTCCGCAGCGTCCGCGATGTACGCCGGATCGAGGGTGCCCATCTCCCCCGCCAGGTAGCGCAGCGGCCGGCCGCCGGCCGAGGCGCTCAGGCTCGCGGATGAGGCGAGGACGAGGAAGGTGAGGGCCGCAAGGACCAGCCCGGACCAGGCCGGCATCGTCGGTCGGCGGGGCACGGCCGGTAGTATAGGCGCCCGTGGAGCAGGCTCATGAGCACCGGTTTCGGCACCAGCCTGCCGGGTCGCTCACCCTCCGGCAGTTCGTCGAGTCGCTCCGGCGCTGGACGCCCGAGATGCGGCAGATCGCCCAGATCGCGCTGACCCGAAGCGAAGCGGAGCGCGAGCAGTACCTGCGGGGCTTTCACCACGGGCACGACGAGCGGCCGCCGGGCCCCCTCGACTCCTTCATCCGGTGGGCCTATTCCGACCCGCGCATCGACGCCGTGCCAGCGCTGCTCGCCGAGCTGGAGCGACCCGAGCGCGACTACGCCGGGGCGCTGATGCACGAGGCGGAGGTGCTGGCGCGGACTCGGGGCCAGGGCCGCACGCCCGCCCAGCGAGTGGCGGACTACCTGGGCCTGCTGGGAGTCGAGACCAGCGAGCAGGTGCGAAGCCGGGTCGCGTCCCTGCTCCCGCCCGAGACCCCCGCATCGGTGCTGACCGCCACGATTCGCCAGATGCGCCGATCCTGGCTGGACGTGTATGGCGACGACCCCTTCTTTGCCGAAGACTGACCGATCCCGGCGGCTGGGGCCGACGCGCTGGGCGTTGGCGCTTGGGCTGGTCGCCGTGGCGGCCAGCAGCCTGATGCCGAATTCGGTCGCCGCCCACGCCATGTTGGTCGACGCCGATCCGGCGCCCAGCAGTGTGATTCCGGCGGCGGCGCCCAACCTGGTGCTGTTCTTCAGCGAAGCGGTCGATCCGGCTTCCGTCACCATCCGGATTCTCGACTCCGAGCAGCAGCCGGTTGCCGGCGTTGGGGCCCCCCGCCTGGATTCCAGCCGGCAGGTCGTGACCGCCTCGCTGCCCCCCTTGGAGCCCGACACGTACACGGTCGATTTCGCGGTCGTGTCCGCCGTGGACGGCCATCCCACGGCCAGCCTGTTTGCGTTCCTGGTGGACCCGACGGGGACACGACCACCACCGGCGGTGACCCTCCCAGCCGAGCCGGCCACGCCCCCCGATCCATACGCCATTGCCGCCCGCTGGGTGGCGACCATGGTCGCCCTGCTGCTGATCGGTACGGTCCTGGTCTGGCTGGTGCACCGGCGCCGGATGGGAGCCATGACTGCGCCCGTCCCGTGGGGCCTCCTCGCCTCGCTGGCTGCGGTCGGCCTGGTGGCATTCGCGATCCATCTCACGCTGGCCGCGAGCGCCGCCTTCGGGCCGCCCGGACAGCCCGGCGGGCATCCGACCATCCATCTCGACTTCGCCGAGCCGTTCGGCTGGACGCCGTTTGCGATCGCGATGCGGATCGCGATGATCGGCCTGCTGTTCGTGTTCCTGGTGGCCGGCGCACGAGCCTTCCGAACCACACCCGCTGGGCCTGATGCGGACCCGACCGGCGACGGGACGGCGGCCCTGGCGCTGTGCGGGGCCGGGGCGACAGCCACCATCCTTGGACTGAGCCTCACCGGACATGCCGCGTCATTGGGCGGCCCCCTGTTTGGCCTGGTCGATGCGACCCACCTGCTGGCCGTTGCGGCCTGGCTGGGAGCCCTGCCGGCGCTGGGGCTTCTGGCCTGGCGGGCAGGCGGCCCGACCGGCGAGCGCGGTGAGGCCGGACGCCGCGCCCTGCGCGCGCACGCTCGGGTGGCGCTCGTTGCCGCCCCGGTGGTGGTCCTGACCGGACTGGCCAACTCGCCGCTGGTGGTCGGAGACTCCCGGGAGCTGGCGGCCTCTGGGTACGGAAACCTGCTGCTGGCGAAGGCCGCGCTGGTTTCGGTGGCACTGGGTCTGGGGGCGGCGAACTTCTTCCTGGCTCGCAACCGGGGCGGCCGTTCCATGGCCGGGATCGTCGGCTTGGAGATGGCGGTGGCGGCTTTCGCCGTTGCGGTGGGCGTGACCATGGTCAGTATTTCTCCGGCCACGGACCGCCCGCCATCGACCGTCGACCCGCGGCTGGGGGTCGCCCACCTGTACGGCGAGGACGGCGAGTCCAGCGTGCACGGCATCGTGGATCTCCCCGAGCCGGGGGTTCAGTTCTACTCGTTCGCGGTCAGTGACCCAACCACCGGCGCGGGCCGCCTTGACGTGGCCCAGGTCGCCATCAGCTTCATCCCGCCGGCGGGATCCGATCTTCCGACCGATGTGGCGCTCGCTCAGCGAGGCAGCCAGCCGTGGATCTGGGAGCTCAAGGGCGCGTATACGCCGGTGGTGGGAACCTGGGAACTGGAGGTCCTCGTCCGTCGCGGCCGGCTCGAGGAGGACCACGTGCGCTTCCCGCTCGCCGTGCG
>DASWJA010000008.1:0-9294 GCA_036397375.1 Candidatus Limnocylindria bacterium | reverse complement strand
GAATATCCCGGTGACGCTAGCGGAGAGGAACCACCCGTTCCCATCCCGAACACGGAAGTTAAGCTCTCCAGCGCCGAAGATACTCGGGGGGCAACTCCCTGGGAAAATAGGTCGTCGCCGGGATATTTGCTTTCCCGGCGCGCGGTGCCCCGGCCCCGTATTCTTGGGGCGTGGAGACCATCTGCCCCCTACTGACCCTGGGCGGTGACCCGCGTGCCGTGTCGGCGATCGCCGACCCCGTGCACCGGTGTGCGGCCGGCGGGTCGCTCTCAACAATCGATCGCGATCACCAGGTTCGCTTCTGCTTGGGCGGGGGCTACGAAGGGTGTACGCGGTATCGGACCCACGTCGAGGTGGTTGGGCCGGTCGGGCCCACCTGGGGGCCGGCGGCCCCGGATGCGACCTTCGGCTCCACCCGCGTGGTCCTGGAGGCCGCGCCACGGGCGATCATCCCGGCCCGCTCGCGTCGCGTTGGTACCGCCGCTCTGATCGTGATCCTGCTGATCGGCACTGGCGCCGCGGTGGCCTGGGTAGGACTGCGCGGGCTGCAAGGTCTGGTGTCTCCGCCTGATGCGTCCCCATCGCCGTCGGTCGCGGTTTCGCCGTCACCGTCGCCCGAACCGAGCGGGACCGCATCCCCGCCTGCCTCGCCCACCGCAACCCCAGAACCGACCCCGACGCCGGCTCCGACCCCCACCCCGGCCCCGACCCCGGTGACGTACATAGTGCAGTCCGGCGACACGCTCAATGCGATCGCGGCCCGCTTCGGGACGACCGCCCAGGCGATCCGTGACGCCAACGGCATCACCGGGGACCTCATCCA
Source organism: Candidatus Limnocylindria bacterium (assembly GCA_036397375.1). Taxonomy (GTDB): domain Bacteria; phylum Chloroflexota; class Limnocylindria; order QHBO01; family QHBO01; genus DASTEQ01. Next base: position 8,471 of record DASWJA010000008.1, on the reverse strand, counting down.
CCCCGGACAGGTCCTGATCATCCCGGTCCCCTAGATCGGCGGCTGGCAGGTCCGGCAGAAGGTCGTCGCCTCATCCCCGCCGATCTGGCGCAGCGCCTTCCCGCACCGCGGGCACGGCTCGCCGCCGCGGAGGTGGACGCGCAGGAACTCCCGATGCTGCACCTCGATGTCGGGCGGGACGAGCTCTCGCAGGCGCGACGTCGCATCGGCCAGGACCTGGCGCATGGATTCGTACAGCCGATCCACGTCCTCGGGCCGCAGGCTTCTCCGACGGCGCAAGGGCGCCAGCCGGGCCGCCCACAGGATCTCGTCGCTGTAGGCGTTGCCGATGCCAGCTACGAAATGCTGGTTGCGGAGGAGCGACTTCAACTCCCCCGGGTGGCGCCGAATGCGCGCCCGAAACGCGTCCAGGGTGAGGGCCGGATCGTCCGCATCGGGACCCATCTCGGCCCAGCCGGGCACCAGGTCGAGCTGCGTGCGGTTGACGAGATAGAGCTTGCCAAGCATCTCGCGGTCGACGTACCGCAGCTCGCCGCCATCGGTGAAGACCAACCGCAGCCCGGTCCGTGCCCGCACCCGTTGCCCCGGTTTGTCGAGCAACCAGAAGCGGCCAGCCAGCATGGGGTTGGCGAGCAGGAGTCGGTCCTCCGCTCCACCGCGGAGCAGCGGCAGGACGAGGAACTTCCCGCGCCGCGCGGCCGGCCCCAGGGTCATGCCCCGCAGGGCCTCGAGGTCGTCGGTGGTGGCCCTCAGCAGGATGGGGGCTGGGGCGGAGGCTTCCGCGATCTCCCGACCGGTCGCACGGCGCGCCAGCTCCTCGGCCACGACCGTCAGATCCGGCAGCTCAGGCACGCTCGGGCACCATTGACCCCGATGGTATGCTACGCCGGCCTCTGAGCAGGACAACCAGATAAACGTGCGGGACGCCGTCACAAACGCCCAGGAGGAGCACCGAGTCGTCGTAACGAGGACCAGGACTGTTCACAACCCGGGCTGACGCCCTCCGCATGCGGAGGGCGGTTCTGTTTTCAGAGAGACCGGTATCGACAGGAGCACCCATCACTTGATCGAAGACCCGCAGCCCGCCGCTCCCGCCGCTCCCGCCGAGGAGTCCTCGGCCGGGTCCGATCCCGCGGCGGCCGCGCCGGAAACGCCGACCGAGCAGGCCACCGAGGCCGCCACCATGGTCGCGGAGCCCGTCGCGGAGCCCGAGGTCGAGCCAACCCCTGAGCCGGCTGTGGATGCCACCGCCAAGGCACCAGCCGCCGAGCAGATGGTCGAGGCGCCCGGTCCGGAAACGCGGACGGCCGAGGCGGAGGTCACTGAGCCGCCGACGGTTGAGGCCGCTCCGGAACTTGAGGCCGCTCCCGAACTCGAGGCCGCTCCCGAACTCGAGGCCCCTGTCGCGCCGGTGGCCGAAGAGGCCGCCGCTGAGCTCGAGCCCGTACTTGAAACCCGTCCCGAGCCGACGACCATGGCCGAGCTGCTCGACTCCCCCGAGCACGAAGTCAAGAACCTCCGCCATGGGGACGTGGTGGAGGGCCTTGTGGTCCGGGTCGATCCCGACGAGCTTTTGGTCGACTTCGGCGGCAAGAGCGAGGGTGTGGTTTCCAACCGCGAGCTGCTGGGCCGGCGCGGCGGACCCCGCGAAGGCGACGAGCCGCGCCAGGAGCTGAAGGTCGGCGATCCGGTCCTGGTCTACGTCCTCCAGCCCGAGTCGCCCGAGGGCCACGCCGTCCTGTCGGTCCGCCGCGCCGGCCTGGAGCGCAAGTGGCGCGCGATGCAGGAGCGCTTCGAGGCGGGCGAGATCGTCGAGGCTCGCGTCATCGATCACAACAAGGGCGGCCTGATCGTCGACCTCGGCGTACGCGGCTTCGTGCCGATTTCGCAGATCGTCGACTTCCCTCGACGCCCGCGCGACGAGCAGCCGCGCGACGCCGCCCAGGAGATCGCGGAGAAGCTCCAGCCGTTCGTGGGCCGCACCCTGCGGCTGAAGATCCTGGAGGTCAACCGCAAGGCGAATCGGCTCATCCTGTCCGAGAAGGTGGCCGTCTACGAGGAGCGCCGCGAGAAGCGCGACGAGTTGTTCAGCTCCCTGAACGTCGGGCAGCGTGTCACGGGACAGGTGCGGAGCATCGCGCCGTTCGGTGTCTTCGTCGACCTGGGCGGGATTGACGGCCTGGTGCATAAGAGCGAGCTGTCATGGAACAAGGTCAACAACCCGGAGACCGCCTACGCCATCGGCGAGGAGGTCGAGGCCGAGGTCATTGACATCAACCACGAGCGGGGCCGGATCAGTCTGTCCATCCGTCGCCTCCAGCCCGACCCGTGGCAGGAGTCGGTGGCCAAGTACACCATCGGTGATGTCATCGACGGCACGGTCACCAAGCTCGTCAACTTCGGCGCCTTCGTCCGGATCGAGGAGGGCCTCGAGGGCCTCATCCACATCAGCGAGCTCTCGAACAGCCGCGTCGCGCATCCCGGCGACGTCGTCTCCGAGGGCCAGGAGTTGAAGCTGAAGATCATCAGCCTCGACTCCGAGCGCCACCGGCTGGGCCTGAGCCTCAAGCAGACGGAGGACCGATCGACGCCGATGGTCCAGCCGCACTACGAGGAGCGCACGGATCGACCGGAAGGCGGCGAACGGCCGCCCGAGCAGTCCCAGCGGACTGACCGGGTGGAACGCACCGATCGCGCGGAGCGCGGGGATCGGCGTGACCGTCGGGGTGGTCGCGGCCGGGATCGCGACTATCGCCCTGAGGACGCGACCGCGGAGCCCGAGGAAGGCATCGACAACACCATGGCGGCAGCCTTTGCCGAGTCCGGCCTTCTCGACCAGTTCCGCACCGACGAGCCGGGGGGCGAGGCTGCCACCGAGGCACTCGCTGAATCCGCGGCTGCTGAGGCGGTGACCGAGGAACCTGCGAAGGCTGAGGCGGTGGCGGAGGAACCTGCGAAGGCTGAGGCGGTGGCGGAGGAACCTGCGAAGGCAGAGGCCGTGGCCGAGAAGGCAGCCGTAGCCGAGGCCGTGGCCGAAGAGCCCGCGGAGGCTGAGGCCGTGGCGGAGGAACCTGCGAAGGCAGAGGCCGCGGCCGAGAAGGCAGCCGTAGCCGAAGCCGTGGCCGAAGAGCCCGCGGAGGCAGAGGCCGTGGCGAAGAATCCCGCAAAGGCTGAGGCCAAGGCCAAGGCGCCGGCGAAGAGTCGAAAGCGCAAGCCCGCGGCTGCGGAAGCGGCCGCCGAACCCACCCCCGAGGAGGGATCGGCATCGAGCGAGCCCGAAGAGGGCTGAGCCGGCCGCAGGCCGGACCACGCGCCATCCAGCCGAGGGTTCCGCATTGATCCGTCAGGCCGAATGGGCCGTATCACCTATTGACCCCACCCGTACCGCGTGCGACACCGGTACGAGGCGGTGCCGTACACTCAAGTACGGTTCGCGGGGGTCGCCAATGGATGCGAACGGGTAGAGGCACATGGACCGTTTCGACAAGTTCACAGATCGGGCACGCAAGGTCCTGACCCTGGCCCAGGATGAAGCACAGCGCTTCAACCACAACTACATCGGGACCGAGCATCTCCTGCTCGGCCTGGTGCGGGAGGGCGAGGGGGTCGCCGCGCGCGTCCTGGAGAACATGAACGTCGAGCTGTCGAAGGTTCGGCAGGCAGTGGAGTTCATCATCGGCCGCGGCGAGCGCCCGGTGGTGGGCGAGGTCGGCCTGACGCCTCGTGCCAAGCGCGTTATCGAGCTGGCCATCGACGAGGCGCGCCGCCTCGGCCACAACTACATCGGGACGGAGCATCTCCTGCTCGGCCTGGTGCGCGAAGGGGAGGGGATCGCGGCCGGCGTCCTCGAGAGCCTGGGCGTGAACCTCGACAAGGTCCGCCATCAGGTGATCCACGTCCTGTCGCAGAGCACCGCCAGCGCGCCGTCGCAGGAGCCGAAGCGCTCTTCGAAGACCCCGACCCTGGACGCACTGGGGATCAACCTGACCGAGCTGGCGCGTGCCGGCAAGCTGGACCCGGTCATCGGTCGCGAGAAAGAGATCGAGCGCGTCATCCAGATCCTGGGTCGCAAGACGAAGAACAACCCGGCCCTGATCGGGGAACCGGGGGTGGGCAAGACGGCCATCGCCGAAGCGCTGGCGCACAAGATCGTGGCCGGCGACGTCCCGGACACCCTGCTCGACAAGCGGGTGCTCACGCTGGACATCGGCTCGCTGGTTGCCGGGACCAAGTATCGCGGCGAGTTCGAGGAGCGCCTGAAGAAGATCATCGAGGAGCTGCGGGCCAGCAGCGACTCGGTCCTGTTCATCGACGAGCTCCACACCCTGGTTGGGGCGGGGGCCGCGGAGGGTGCGATTGACGCTGCCAACATCCTCAAGCCGCCGCTCTCCCGCGGCGAGCTCCAGTGCATCGGGGCCACCACCCTGGATGAGTACCGCAAGTACATCGAGAAGGACGCGGCCCTGGAGCGACGCTTCCAGCCGGTCATGGTCGACGAGCCGACCGTTGACCAGGCCAACGAGATCCTCCTCGGCATCCGGACCCGGTACGAGGAGCACCACCATGTGAAGTACACCGATGAGGCGCTCCGGGCCGCGGTCGACCTCTCGGTGCGGTACGTCGCCGACCGGGCCCTGCCTGACAAGGCCATCGACCTGATCGATGAGGCCGGGTCCCGGGTGCGCCTGCGCCACGCGTCGGCCCCACCCAGCGTGCGCGAGGCTCAGCAGGATCTGGAGGAGGTCATCCGGCGCAAGGACGAGGCGATTGCCGCCCAAGATTACGAGGGCGCCGCCAAGCTGCGTGACGAGGAGGCCTCGGGCCGGGAGCGGATCGCCGAGCTGCGCAAGGCGTGGCACGAGGAGGCCGCCAAGGAGACGCCCGAGGTCAGCGACGAGGAGATCGCCCAGGTCGTCAGCATGTGGACCGGCATCCCCGTGGTCCGCATGAGCCAGGAGGAGAAGGAGCGCCTGCTCAAGATGGAGGAGGCACTCCATCGGCGCGTCATCGGCCAGGACGAGGCCATCAAGACCATCAGCAGCGCCGTGCGACGGGCCCGGGCGGGCCTCAAGGATCCCAAGCGGCCGATCGGCTCATTCGTGTTCCTGGGCCCGACCGGGGTGGGCAAGACCGAGCTGGCCAAGGCGCTGGCCGAGTTCATGTTCGGCTCGGAAGAGGCGCTCGTGAAGCTCGACATGAGCGAGTTCATGGAGCGCCATAACGTGTCCCGGCTGGTCGGCGCTCCGCCCGGCTACGTCGGCTACGACGAGGGCGGGCAGCTGACCGAGGCGGTGCGCCGCAAGAGCTACAGCGTGGTCCTGCTGGACGAGATCGAGAAGGCGCACCCGGAGGTCTTCAACATCCTGCTCCAGATTCTGGAGGACGGCCAGCTGACCGATGCCAAGGGCCGGCGCGTGGACTTCCGGAACACGATCATCATCATGACCAGCAACGTCGGCGCCCAGCTCATCCAGCGCGACAGCTCGATCGGCTTCCGGGCCGGCGGGGACGCGGCCGTCCTGGCCGTCGCCGAGTACGACCGCATGAAGGACAAGGTCCTCGGCGAGCTGAAGAACCTGTTCCGCCCCGAGTTCCTGAACCGGATCGATGCCTCGGTCGTGTTCCGCAGCCTGACCCGCGAAGAGATCCGGTCCATCGTGGACCTCTTGCTGGGTCGGGTCCGCGACCAGCTGGCCGCGCAGCAAATGGAGCTGACCGTCACCGATGCGGCCAAGGACGCGATCATCACCAAGGGCTTCGACCAGGCATTCGGTGCCCGACCCCTGCGCCGGGAGATCCAGAACCAGATCGAGGACCCGCTTGCCGAGCGGATGCTGATGGCAGAGTTCCAGGGCGGCGACAAGATCGTGGTCGACGCGGACGCCGACGGCAAGGTGACGATCGCCAAGAAGTCGACGCGCAAACAGCCGGTCAAGGTCGCGGGCTAGCCCCGCTCCGACAGCCGGGCCGGGGGCTTGGATATCAGTCTGGACGGGTCTGGTGGGGAGTGCTAGTGTGGCGCCCCGCTCCGGCGGGCTCGCGCAGATTCATGCGTCTTCATCGGTTCATTCCTCTCGTGATCGGCTGGCGCGACGGTCACCAAGCGGACTTATCGATTCATGCAGACCATCGTCCGGCTGTCGGGCGCGCTCCTCGGCATCATCCTGGGGTTTGGCCTCGGGCTGCTCATCCTTGACCGAACCGGGGACCTGATCGGCTCGCCCAACCGACCTGCGTTCCTGGTGGCCATCGTGGTTGCCGCCCTCCTGTTCGGCTACCTGGCCATCCCGTACGTCACTCTGTATCCCACCCGTTGGGCGGTGGGCAAGTTGTCGGAGGCCGGTGCGGCGGAATTCGTCCTCGGCGTGGCCGGGATCCTGATCGGCCTGCTCATGGGCGCCCTGGTCGGGATCCCGCTGTCGCAGATCGAGGGGCCGCTGGGCTCTTCCCTGCCGATCGTCGTGTCGCTGATGCTGGCGGCGATCATGGCCGGGGCCTTCATGTACAAGCGGGAGGCCATGCTGAAGGCGATCACCGGCCTCACGCCGGGTGGTCGTCGGGGCGTGCCGACCCGGGTGGTGGTCGATACCAGCGCGGTGATCGACGGCCGGATCGTGGACATCGGCAAGACGGGATTCATTCTCGGATCGCTCGTGGCACCCCGCTTCGTGCTCGATGAGCTGCAGCGGATTGCCGATTCGCCGGATGCGATGCGCCGCAACCGGGGGCGCCGCGGCCTGGAGATGCTGGCTGCGCTCCAGAAGGACTCGGTGACCCCGGTCGAGATCACCGAGGAGACGTATCCCGAGCTGGACGAGGTCGACGCCAAGCTGGTGGCCCTGGCCCGCGACACGGGCGCCGCAATCCTGACCAACGACTACAACCTCAACCGGGTGGCGGAGCTGCAGGGGATCCGGGTCCTGAACATCAACCAGCTGGCCAATGCCGTCAAGGCGGTCGTGCACCCCGGGGAGGAGATGACCGTCCGCATCATCCAGGAGGGCAAGGAACCCGGCCAGGGGGTTGGCTACCTGGACGACGGAACGATGATCGTGGTCGAGGGTGGAGGCCGGTTCCTCGAGCAGGACGTCCCGATCACGGTTACCCGTGTCCTCCAGACGGTGGCCGGCCGCATGATCTTCGCCCAGCCCCGCAACGGGACGTGACCACCGCCGCGCGCCCGCTGGCCGGCGTGCTGGTCGCGGCCGGTCGCGGCCGGCGAATGGGCTCCGACAAGCTGTGGCTCGAGCCGCTGGGCCGCGCCATCTGGCGCTGGAGCCTGGACACCCTGCTCTCGGTGCCGGGCATGGAGGTGGTGGCCCTGGTGGTGCCCACCGACGGGGTTGCTCGCTTCCGCAGTGCACTGCCCGCCCACGCTGCCGAGCGCTGCCGCCTGGTGCCCGGCGGGGAGGCGCGCGCTGACTCGGTCCGCGCCGGGTTGGACGCGCTCGCCGACGCCGGCGTGGCCAGCGGAACCGTCGTCCTGGTCCACGACGCGGCTCGCCCCGCCGCCACGGTGGCGCTCATGGAGCGCGTGGCGGAAGCGGCCGCCGAGGGGGATGCGGCCATCCCCGTGATCCCCGTCGGCGACACGCTCAAGCGGGCGCGAGACGGGCGGGTCCTCGACACGGTGGATCGCACTGACCTGGTCGCCGCCCAGACCCCCCAGGCCGCCGGGCTGGGAATCCTGCGGGCGGCGCTGGTCGCGGCTCAATCGCAGAGTTGGGAGCCGACCGACGAGGCGGCGGCTTTGACCGCCCTCGGTGTCACGGTGCGGACCGTGGAGGGCGACCCGGCCAACCGCAAGCTCACCGAGCCGGCGGATGCGGAACTCCTGCGCGGCATTCTTCGGAGCCGGATGGCGCCGCTGGAAAAGCCGATGCCCGGATCCGATGCGCGCGATTCCGGCTCGCCCCATTCCGTCCGCGCGGGCGTGGGTGTCGATGCTCACCGCCTGGAGGCCGGTCGACCGTTACGGCTGGGTGGCGTCGCGTTCCCCGACGAACCGCGTGGGCTGGTCGGCCACTCGGACGGAGACGCGGCCCTCCACGCGATCATCGACGCGCTTCTCGGCGCAGCGGGCCTGGGGGACGTCGGCACCCTGTTCCCGGCCGATGACGCGTCACGTGACGCCGACTCCGGGGAGCTGCTGCGCCTGGCCGTCGAGCAGGTGCGGGCTTCCGGTTGGGAGCCCCGCAGCGTTGACCTCGCGATCGGCGCGGAGCGCCCGGCCATCCGCCCTCGCCGTGACGAGATTGCGGCCCGGGTGGCCGGGCTCATCGGCCTCCCGGCCGGTGAGGTATCGGTTCGCGGCACGACCACCGACGGGCTGGGATTCCCCGGCCAGGAGGGGATCGCGGCCTGGGCCGTGGCGCTCGTCGAGCGCACCCGGTGAGCGAGTGGATCGGGGGCCGCCGGCCGGTGGCCGAGGCCCTGGCCGCTGGACGGCAGGCGCGGCGGCTGCTGATCGC
>DASWJA010000007.1:0-8257 GCA_036397375.1 Candidatus Limnocylindria bacterium | reverse complement strand
GCTCAAGACGCTGGTTGCGGCGCGCCCGGCGAGTCACCTGTGACTGGCAACGAGAGCACCGGCTTGAATCGGCCGGTTGCCAGTTACCTGCGACTGAGGCTCCAGCGGAAAGGCTTCTCATGCCCGATGCGAGTCACCTGTGACTGAGCAAGCGTCCACGGCGGGCGCGGGTCCGGGGCGGCAAGATCAGGCGCTTCGGGAATCTCGCTCGATGGGCAGGACGTTCTCGGGATAGCTGATCCGCTGGTGATACATGCCCAGCAGCTGCTCGACGAACGAGCCGCGGATGCGCTCGACGTCGCGCAGGGTTAGGTTGCTGTCGTCCAGCTGCCCGTCGGCCAGGCGCCCGTCCACGATGCGGTCCACCATCTCGCGGATCTCGGCGTCCTCTTTCTGCGGCAGCGACCGCACCGACGCCTCCACCCCATCGGCCAGCATCACGATCGCCGCCTCGCGACTCTGCGGCTTGGGGCCGGGGTAGCGGTAGCGGTCGGGATCGGCCTCCTCGCTCGCCTCGAGGGCCTTGCCATGAAAGAAGGCCATCACTGCCGTTCCGTGGTGCTGCGGGATGAAGGCCGCGATTTGGGGCGGGAGCCGGTACTCCTGGGCCAGCTCGACCCCGTCCCGCACGTGGGCGGCGATGATCTGGGCGCTCGTCTGCGGGTCGTTCAATTCGTCATGGATGTTCGGGCCGCCGGCCTGGTTCTCGATGAACGCCAGCGGGTTCTTCATCTTGCCGATGTCGTGGTAGTACGCCGCCACGCGGGCCAGGAGCGGATCGGCGCCGATGGTCTCGGCCGCCCGCTCGGCCAGGTTGCCGACCATGACCGAGTGGTGGTACGTGCCCGGCGTTTCGAGCAGCACGCGGCGCAGGAGCCGGTTCGAGGGATTGGCCAGCTCCAACATCTGGAACACGGTCAGGATCCCGAACACGTTGCCCAGGACGGCGAAGCCACCCACCGCCAACACCACCGACAGGGCGGCGTTGACCATGCCCGCGGCGGCGAGCTGTGCGACTCCGGTCACGTCAAGCCCCTCGAGCAGGCTGAACGCGACGACCACCGTGACGTTGACCAGGGCCAGCACGAGGCCGGCGCGGACGAAGGCGTTCAGGCGCTCGGCCTGGAGAATGATCACCAGCGACGCGAACCCGCCCGCTGCGGCATACACCACCGGGCCCAGGTCGGCCGAGTTGGTGAGCCCGGCCACCACCGCCAGCCCGATGGCCATTGCTCCGCCGGCGGCTCCGCCCAGCAGCAGGCCGGTCAGCATGACCGCGGCCGAAGTGGGCACCAGGTAGGCGGCGATGGACCGATCACCGGCCAGCCGCAGGACAGCCGCGCTGGCGAACAGGATGAGCAGGAACAGGACCAGGCTCCGGGGACGATGCCAGATGGCCGGCTGGAAGCGCCACACGAAGCCGACCAGCAGGACGGCCAGGAGTGCGGCCAAGAGTGCGTTTCCGATGAGCGGCAGCAGGTCGCCGGCTGGCTCGGTGAGACCCAGCTCGGTGAGCTTCTCGTAGTCGAGGGTGCTGATCGGGTCGCCGGCCCGGACCACCGCCTCATTGCGTTGGACGGTGACCCGCACCGGGTCGACGTCGGCGCGGGCCGCCTGGCGGGCGGCGGATGTCGCGTCGGGGCTGTAGGCCAGGTTGGCGGCGATGTGGGCAGCCGCCAGGTCGCCCGCCAGCTCGCGCTCGTCGGGGGCCAAGTCGACGCTGACCGCCTCACGGGCGGTTTGGCGGGCCTCGGCCAGTGCGTCTTCACGCAGCACTCCGGCCTGCGCCTGGTCAAGGACCCGACGGCCTTCGGCGGCGATCGCCTGCCAGCGCGGCGTGGGCAGCCCGGCCATGAGCGCCACCTGGGACGCCCGCAGGGACGGCGCGGCGGCTTCGAGCCGAGCTTGCACGTCCGCTGGCGACAGCGTGCCCGCGTCGCGCTCGGCGAGCACCGCCTGGATGGCGGCCACCTCGGCGTCGAAGCTCGTCAGCTGGCGAGACCGGATATCGGCCTGCGGCCCGATTTCGACGTATACCGGCGCCACCGCCGCTTCGGCCTCGGCCCGGGCCGCCTCGGTCTCGGATGCCGAGACGAACGACACGCTGCGGGGCGCCTGGATGTCCTCGGTGGCAACGTCACCCACTTCCAGCGAGACACTGTCGGGCACCAGGTCCACGGCCAGGATCGCGAACAGGGCCACGCCCACCAGCGCCATGACGGCGACCAGGCGTGCCACGGTGGCACCGGTCACGGTGCGGTCGCGGGGCGCCAGGGTGCGGGTGATGAACATGTGGAGCGGGATCCTACTCCGCAGACCCCTCCGACAACAGCTGGCGAACCAGCTCGCTGACCGCCTTGCCATCGGCCCGACCCCTGGTCTGGGGCGCCAGGACGCCCATCACGCGGCCCATGTCGGCCGGCCCGCTGGCACCCGTGGCGGCCACCGCGTCCCGGGCCAGGCGCTCGAGCTCGGCATCGGTCAGGGGCTCGGGGAGGAACTCGCGCAGGATCGCCAATTCCGCCTCCTCGGCATCGGCCAGCTCCGGACGGCCGCCCTGGCGGTACAGCTCGATGCTCTCGCGCCGCTGCTTGGCCTGGCGGTTGAGCACCTCGACCACCTCGGCATCGGTCAGCTCGTGCCCAAGCTCGATCTGCCGGTTGTGCGCCGCCGCCATGGCCAGTCGGAGGGTCGAGACGCGGACCGCGTCGCGCGCCTTCATGGCGGCGCGCATGGCGGACTCGATATCGGTCTGGAGGCTCATCGGTGAATGCTCTGGAGATGCAATCGGGACCGGTCTGGATTAACCGATCCCGCTACAGGCGTCTGGCTAGACGCGCGGGCCCTTGCGCTTCTTGGATTCCTTGCGCTTGCGCTTCACGCTGGGCTTCTCGTAGTGCTCGCGGCGCCGGGCCTCGGCCAGGATGCCGGATTGCTGGATCTTCTTGTTGAATCGCCGCAGCGCGCTCTCGAACGACTCGTTCTCGCCCACGCGGACTTCCGCCAAACGTCTCGCCTCCACTCGGCCGTGATTCGCGCCGATCGGGTCACCGTCCGGCGCACAGGCCCGCGGAGTCTACCAGAGTGCCCTGCCCGGCCAACGAGCGGACGAATGGGTGACCGCCGATGTTCACACAGGATCGGCTCGGAGGATGATCTGCGTCTCGTCCGCCAGCTTGACGCGGATGGCGACCTGACCGACATCATTCATGGACACAGGGTTTAGGGCGAAATCGACGACGGTCGAACCGAAGAGGGGTGCGCCAAGGCCGATCAGGAAATCGGTGCGCGGGTCGGGCCCCGTGAATACCCCGAGTTCCCCGCCTCTTGGCGTCGCATAGAAGACGATTCTGCCCGCGTTATTGAGGAGTACCCCACGGTAGCTTTCGAACGGGCCGCTCGTATCCATCACCGGCGCGACGTGTCCGTTGGACACGGCGAAGATCCCTGATCCCCCGCTGCTGAGCCTCGCGCAGAAGGCCACGATCCCGGCGTCGTTCATGACGGGAAAATCGCCGAGCTCGCTAAAGAACCCTTCGGTTTCCGCGATCGCCACCAGCGGTCCTCCGTCGCCGAGGTAGATTCCGTCCCCCCCTGCCTTGCGGTCAGCCCGAAAGACGACCGCCCCGCCGTTGTTGATGACGGGGAGCCCATGAAACGCGCTCAGCGGACCGCGCGTATCAGCGATCGCGGTGACCGGACCGCCGCTGCCAGTGAGAATCGCGCTCACGCCGGACTGTGGCTCGGCTCGAAATGCCACGGTTCCGTCGTCGTTCATGGTGGGCCCCAGTGAGCCGCCGGTTTCGGCAATGGTGATAACCACACCGTTGCGCACCGCGAAGACCCCGCGGCCACCTGTGGGGAGCGTCCCGTAAAAGCTGGTGGACCCTTCCTGATTGATATCTGCGTGGCTGATGACCTCGCTCAGTGGATCTGTAAGCGGATCGATTACGGCCGAGATCACCCCGCCCTCGGCGGTATACGCACTCGAACCTCCAACCCGCAAGGTCGCCTGAAACGCCACAACTCCGGCGTCGTTGACGGAAGCGACGTAGGGCATGAAGTCTCGAAAGCGGTCGCTGGCATCCGCAATGCGCGTCAGTGTGTAGGCACCGTGGTGAAAGAAGAGTTCCACGGGATTCATAGGCTCATGCAGTTACATGACTATGCGACGGCCACGCGTGGCCTGACCATCAGAGCCACCAACACTCCGCCGATGACGTACCCGCTGCCCTGGACCACCAGCAGCAGGATCACCGGCAATACCTCGCCGAGGAGGCCGGCGAGGATGGCACCGACCAGCGAGCCGACCCCAGCCAAGGCCCCGATCGCGCCGATGACGCGGCCCCGATGGCGGTCGGCGGCCTGCGACTGCTGGAGCGTGGTGCTTCCCGCGCCAATAGCCGCACCCGGCACCCCGACGATGACCATGCCGACCAGGGCCGGCGCGAGGAAGGGAAAGACGACCGGGTAGGTGAACAGCACCAGGTCAATCGCCCCGAACGTGAGGGCGCCCACGATAAGCAGCCTTACCGGGCTGACGCGTGCCCCGAATCGGCCGATGACCAGCGCCCCGGCCAGACCGCCGATCGCCTGGGTCGAAAGCAGCGCGCCGTACCCGGCGCTGTTCGAGTGCAGCGCATCGGTGACCCATGGAACGAACAACGTGGCGGTAAGGCCCTCCCCAACGCTCGTGATCACGAAGAACACGAGGAGCGCCCGCAGTACCCGTTGGTGCCACACCACCCGCAGCCCCTCGCGCCACTCACCGATGAGGCGGCGCCAGGCCGAGACCACCTCCTCCTCCATGGGCGGGTGCACCGGCCGAGGTGGCGCGAGGTATCGAATGGCCGCGATGAGGCCAGCCGCCACCAGGAACGATGCTGCGTCCACCACCGCAATGGCGGTGAGTCCGCCGACCGCCACCACCACACCGCCGATCAGCGGACCGATCAGCCGCGCCAGGTGGCGATTGACCCCGCTGAGGGCATTCGCAGGAATGAGCTGCTCGTCACCCCCCTCGAGCAGGTTCGGGAGGAGCGCCACCTCGGCCGGGGTGAACAGCTGCTCGAGCGTGCTCTCGACGATTAGGACGACGTAGATGACCCACAGGCCCAGCGCATTGACGGCGAGGAGAGGAATCAAGAACGCGGCCAGGAGCAGGTTGACCGCGATCATCAGCCGGCGGCGGTCCCACCGGTCCACGTATACGCCCGCGACCGATCCGAACGCGATGCGCGGAATCAGGAGCGCCAGGACCATGCCCCCGGTGGCCAGGGTCGACCCGGTCTGGCGATAGATCTCGTACGGGAGCCCCACGAACAGCACCCAGTCGCCGACCATCGAGATGAGGCCACCGAACCAAAGCAGCGCGAAGTTGCGCTGACGGAGCACCTGGAGCATCGGCCGATTATCGGGACCGGGCCGACTTCAGCGGCCGGGGATCAGCGCTCGGCTATCCCGGTGGCCATGACATGGGGCGACCACCCAGCAGGTGGAAATGGAGGTGGAAGACGCTCTGGCCCGATTCAGGCCCCACGTTGGTGACCACTCGATACCCCTTGAGCCCCGCGTCCGCGGCAACCTTCCGAAGCGCGCTGAACAGCGCTCCCAGCAGGCCCGCGTCGGCATCGGTCAAGTCGTCGACGGACTGGATGTGGCGTCGCGAGATGGCCAGCAGGTGAGTGGGCGATTGGGGGTTGATGTCACGGAACACGACCACCCGCTCGTCCTCGTGGACCCGGTCGGACGGGATCTCGCCGGCCGCGATCTTGCAGAAGAGGCACTCGGGGTCGTAGCTGGGGTCGCGCTCGGGCACGTGAGGAGCCTAGGCTAAGTCGCCGGTCCGCGACAAGACCACCGCAGCCCCAGCCCGCAGGCCGCTACGGTTCGGAGTGCTAGGCTCCTTCCATGAGCCAGTTGCGCCGGATAAGGAACCTCGCCCAAGCCATCCTTCGCGGCCGCTCCCCGGAGCGAGCCCAGCCAGGCGCTCCTGTCACGCCGGTGACCGTCGGGAAGATCGGCGCCGTCCCACAGCGAGGGTTGGCCAAGTTCGACGCAGGGGGTCACGAGATCGCAGTCGCGAACATCGACGGCCGCTACTACGCGGTTAGCGACATCTGCACGCACTTTCGCTGCTCGCTGTCCGAAGGGGAGCTCGACGGCCCCATCCTCACCTGCATCTGCCATGGCAGCCGCTTCGACATCTCGACGGGGGAGGTCCAGCGTGGGCCAGCCAAGCGGCCCGTCCAGGTCTACGCGGTGAGGGTCCAGGTCGATGACCTGGTAGTGGATGTCCCCTCAGCGAGCTGACGGAGCGGAGGACGGAGCCTAGGCGAAGTCGCCCGTCAGCGACAGGACCACCGCGGCGGCCGCGACTGCCACCGACTCGCTGCGCAGGATGCGTGGCCCCAATCCGGCGATCGTGGCTCCCGCCCGTTCCGCGGCGGCCACCTCGTCCGCGGTGAATCCCCCTTCGGGACCGATGATCAGGCGCTCCGGAGCCGGCACCTCCGAAAGTCGCGGTCCATCGGACCGCTCCAATAGCAGCACCGATCCCGGACCGATGACGGCGGCCAGCGGGACCGGGGCCACGACCTCAGGAACGATGCCCCGCTCGGATTGCTCGGCCGCCTCGCGGGCCACCGCGCGCAGACGCGTCAGGCGCGCGTCCGAGATTTCGCGGACGACGCACCGGTCCGACACGAACAGCTCGAAACCGGAGATGCCCACCTCGGTTCCGTGGCGGACCACGGGCTCCAGATGATCCCCCTTGAGCAGTGCCTGGGCCACGGTCAGCCGATGGCGCGGCTCCCCGAGGGCCGGGGCGCGGGACACGACATCCAACCAGCCGCCGGCGAGGCGGCAGCGGACCTCCAGCCCGTCCCCATCGAGGAGCACGATCTCGTCGCCATCCCGCAGGCGCAGCACGTGCGTGACCTGGTGCGCGATGGCATCCGGAACCGCGAAACGCTCACCGGCGGCCGTCCCGGGCTCAACAAAGAACCGATGCCCGGTCATGGTGTCCGCACGAGGCGGACGGTCACCCAGTCCCCTTCCGTGATCCAGTCCACGACCTCGTACCCCGCGGCCGTGAGCGCCGCCTCCACCTCATCAGAACGGCTCTCGATGATGCCTGACGCTATCAGCGTCCCGCCCGGCGCGGTGTGGGCCGCGAGCCGTGGGGCCAGCTCGACGAGCACCGCAGCGACCAGGTTGGCGACCACCAGTTGGTATGGATCGGCCGCCAACTCGGGCAGCGTTCCGCGGTGGGCGCTGAAGCGGTCGCCCAGGTCGTTCGCCCGAGCATTCGCCGTGCTCGCCTCGACCGCCAGCTGATCGGTGTCGTACGCGACGGCCCGCTGGGCGCCCAGACGGAGGGCGGCCAGGGCCAGGATGCCCGACCCGGTCCCCACGTCGAGCACCGCCGCCGGCATCGGCTCAACTGTCTGGAGGAGCTCGAGGCACGCCCTCGTGGTCGGGTGCAAGCCGGTCCCGAAGGCCATCCCCGGGTCAAGACGGATGACGAGGTCGGAGCCCTTCGGGGGTTCCAGCCACGACGGGACGATGGTCAGCCGGCCAGTCCGTATCGGCTCATGGCCGTCGCGCCACGCGGTCGCCCAAGCCGCGTCGTCGGTCGTCGTGACCGATAGCTCGCTCATCGGCCTCAGGTCGAAGGCGCGCAGGTGCCAGAGAGCCCTCCGGGTGCGGTCGATCGCGTCCGGGGCCTCCGCATCGTCGGGGATCCAGGCCGTCACCCGGTACCCGGCCGCCGGGTCGGGGCGCAACGCCTGCTCATCGCCGCCGTCGGCCACAAGCTCGAGGGGCTCCACCACGCTCCCCTGGCCGAGCCGGCCGAAGATCTCGCTGACGGCCTCCACGGCTTCGACGTCGGCCTCCACGCTGAGGGCCAGCCAGCGCATCGGCCCAGATCGGTCCGTCAGGCGGCTAGCCGAAGAGATCGCGCAACCGATCGCCCAACGAGGGACCGCTCTTGGGCAGGACGGCCGGGGCGCTGACCTCGCCAAGCTGCTGGAGCAGCTCGCGCTCGCGCTTGGTCAGCTTGGCCGGCACGACGACGGTGGCGATGACGTGGAGATCGCCTCGCCCCGCCCCGCGCAGGCGTGGCAGGCCGCGGCCGCGAAGCCGGATCTCTTCCCCGCTCTGGATCCCGGCCGGGATGTCGACCTCCTCGCTGCCCTCCACCGTGCGTACCGCCATCTTGGCCCCCAGCGCGGCCTGGGTGAAGGTGACCGCC
>DASWJA010000006.1:0-1592 GCA_036397375.1 Candidatus Limnocylindria bacterium | reverse complement strand
CGCGTTGAGCTTGATGAGCAGCTCGGCCGACAGGAACGGCCCTTCGGAATCCAGCCGCAGGCCATCGAAGACGTGACGGCGGAAGACCTTCATGGCGCAGTCGATGTCGCGCACCCGGAGCCCGAACAGGACCGACACGATCGCGTTGTAGGTCTTGGCAATGATCAGCCTATGGACGGGGTCGCGCCGCTTGATGCGGTAGCCGATGACGGCGTCCACTGGGCGCGAGGTGTCCGCGAGACGATCGAGCAGCCGGCGCAGCTCGGCCAGGTCGAACTGGAGGTCACCGTCCGAGAAGGCGATCAGCTCTCCACGGGCATTGGCAAATCCCGCCTGCAACGCGCCGCCGTAGCCGCGGTTGGGCTGGTGGACGACCCGGACCCGGGGGTCGGCGGCGGCCAGCTCATCGGCCAGCTGCGGGGTGCGATCGGTCGAGCCGTCGTCGATGGCCAGGACCTCGAGCGAGTCGGCCAGCGGCCCGACCTCCTCCACCGCCCGCGCCACCGTGCGCTCGATGTTCGCCTCCTCGTTGTAGGCGGGGAAGAAGAACGTCAGGGCGGGGCGGGCTGAGACCGATTCGTTCACGAGCCTCCCGGGATTTCGCGGCCGGTCAAAGGGTGGCGCGGATGGTAGCGGAACCCGGCGCTATACTCGCCCCCGCCTTGCCGACCCGTCGTTTCCTCGATCCGCTCGGCACGCTCCTCGTGCTCCTCCTCGCCGGCCTCGCCCTGCGCGTGCTGGTGGCGGCCGTAATCCTGCCCCAGAGCGGCCTCCACAACGACATCACCGCCTTCGGCGCGTGGGCCTTGCGCCTGGCCGACGTCGGCCCCGCCGAGTTCTACGCGCCGGGCTATTTCGCCGACTACCCACCCGGCTACATGTACGTGCTGTGGTTGCTGGGCGAAGTGTCCCGCTTCCTGGAACCGCTCCTGGGGGCGAGTCCCATTCGCGGCCTGGTCAAGGTGCCGGGGATCGCCGCCGATCTCGGAGTGGCATGGCTCATCTACCTCATCGCGGTCCGGTTCTTCGGGGATCGGCCACCCGTTCGCTGGCTCGGATCGGGCGCGCGGATTGGCCTCATCGGCGCCGCGCTCTACCTGTTCAACCCGGGGACCGTGTTCAACTCAGCGGTCTGGGGCCAGATGGATGCGGTCGGGGTCCTCGTCATCCTTGCCGGGCTGTACGCCCTGGGCCGGGGGTGGACCGAAGCCGCCGGGCTGGCCGCGGTGGTGGCGCTCCTGATCAAATTCCAGTTCGGCTGGCTGGTCCCGATCGTGGCCGTGGTCGGGCTCAAACGGCACCTGTTCGGCCGGTCATCGGACCCGACGCTCGCGGCCCGTCCCGATCCGGTCCGGGTCCTGACCTCGCTGGCGGTGGGGTTCGGAACACTGGTCGCTCTGCTCCTCCCCTTTGGGATGACCCTCCTGCCCACCGGCGATCCAACGACCGGCCTGATCGACAAGTTCCTGGCGGCAGCCGACCAGTACCAGGGACTCACCATCAACGCCTTCAACCTCTGGCGCAACCCGTGGAGTGGACTCTCGCAGGTCCAGCAATGGGGAAACGACCAGGCCATCGCCCTCAACCTGGGC
>DASWJA010000005.1:0-16710 GCA_036397375.1 Candidatus Limnocylindria bacterium | reverse complement strand
GGTGAGCGACAGGGCCACGCCGGGAGCGATGATCAGGTGCGGGGCGCTGAACAGCTGGTTTCGCTCGAGCCCGATCATCGACCCCCACTCGGCCAACGGCGGCTGCGCACCGAGGCCCAGAAAGGAGAGGGCGGCGACGTCGAGGATCGCGCCGGCCACTCCCAGCGTCCCCTGCACGATCAACGGGGTCAGCGCATTGGGCAGGATGCGACGGAGCAGGATGCCGCCTGATGACTCGCCCAGGGCCCGCGACGCGACGATGAAGTCGCGTTCCTTGATGGAGAGCACCGAGGCGCGCATGACGCGCGCATAGACCGGGATGGCCACGATCCCGATCGCGATCTGGGCATTGATCAGGCCGGCCCCCAGGACGGTGACGATGGCAATGGCCAGCACGAGGGCCGGGAAGACGAGGAACACGTCCATGACCCGCATCAGGACGTTGTCCACGCCGCCGCCCAGAAAAGCGGCCAGGGCGCCCACCACCGAGCCGATGAGGATCGCAAAACCGACCGTCAGCACGCCCACGTACAGCGAGACGCGCGCTCCGAACACGACCCGGCTGAAGACGTCGCGGCCGTTGCGATCGACCCCGAAGAAGTGCTGCGGGCGATCCTCAGCGCAGCCGAGCAGGTGGATGCACGGGCCCCGTTGCTGGGCCGTCAGCCCCTCTTGGATCCCCACCGCCGCGTTGGGGTCGTGGGGCGCGATCAGGGGGGCCAGGAGCGCGGTCCCGACCAGCACGGTGAGCAAGACCAGGCCGACCTGGGCCGATCGCTGGCGGAGGATGCTGCGGGCCGTCTCCCGCCACAGGTTGCCGGGCCGCGCGGTGCGGGTCACCGGGTCGCCAGCCAGGGCCACGACCGACTGCTCGTCCAGCCCCTCCAGGCCGACCGGGACCGGTTGGGGCGCTTTCATTCGAGGCGGATCCGTGGGTCTAGGAACGCGTACGACACGTCGACTACCAGGTTCACGGTCAGGTACAGGATCGCGGTCAGCAGGGTGAGGGCCTGGATGACCGGGTAGTCGCGGCCCAGGATCGACTGGGTGATGGTCAGGCCGATTCCGGTCAGCCCGAAGATCGTCTCGGTAAGGACCGCGCCGCTGAGCAACGCCCCGAGCGCGAGGCCAATCACGGTCACGACCGGCAGGATCGCGTTGCGCAACCCATGGCGGAGGACTACCCGCCGTTCGAGCACCCCCTTGGCGCGAGCCGTCCGGATGTAGTCCTGGCCCAGCACTTCGAGCAAGCTGGACCGGGTCATGCGCGCGATGAGGGCCAGCGGAATGGTGGCCAGCGCGATGGCCGGCAGGATGAGATGGACGACGGCGTCGCCGAAGGCGGCCCATTGGCCGGTGATCAGGGTGCTGACGACGTACATGTTGCCGATGAAGTCGACCACGACCCGCAGCGGACCATCGAGGTCGGGCATGCCCCACGCTTCCGCCAGGGGCGTGATGATCACCCCCGCCGACAGCCGTCCGCTGGGAGGCAGGGCCAGCGGCGTGTCCTTGAGAACCACCGCAAAAAAGAAGATGAGGATCAGTCCCAGCACGAAGACCGGGATCGAAACCCCAAAGTTGGCAAACATCATGGTCCCGACGTCGACGGCCGAATTGCGCCGGGCTGCCGACGCCACCCCAAGACCGATCCCCAGCACGGTCGCGATGGTCAGCGCGAACAGGGTCAGCTCGATGGTGACCGGCATCCGCTCGACCAGGATGTCGGCGATGGGCCGCCCATATGTGATCGAGGTGCCGAGATCGCCCGAGGCCAGGTCACCGACGAAGATGCCGAACTGGGCCGGGATCGGCTCATCCAGCCCATACCGATCCCGGAAGGCCGCGCAGGTTTCCTCGGTGGCCCGCTCGCCGAGGGCCACGATGCACGGATCACCCGGCAACAGCCGGGCGATGGCGAACACCACGAAGATGACTCCGATCAGGACCGGGATGGTCAGCAGCAGCCGACGAGCGATGAACTGGAGCATTGGCGCGGAGTGTAGTGCGGAGCCGGGCTGACGGGAATATGAACGGGCGCCACCCGAAGGCGGCGCCCGTTCTGTTGTCCGCGAGCGGGCCGGTGCCCGCTCATCGGTCTGTGGCTACTCCTCCGGGACGTTCAAGAAGTTCGCGAAGAACGCCGCGAAGTACTCGAACGATCCGGTTCGTCCGATGTGGAGCGGGTTCGCCTGGTCCCACTGCACCGCGTACGACATCACCACGTCATTGGCGTCGAAGCGAGCGCCATTGTGGAACGTCACGCCGGACCGCAGGTTGCAGGTGAACGAAGTGGCGTCCTCGTTCCCGACGCACTCCTCCGCCAGGGCCGGGATCGGGGCAACGCCGCCGACCTCGTAGACGTACAGAGGCTCCATGACCTGCTCGCACAGGCGGAGGGTCTCCCCGTCCGACTCATCCGCGCAGTACAGCGCGATTGGCTCGGCGTTCTGCATCCAGACCATCTGGGAACGGTCACCGGGCGTCACGTGCGCGAACGACTCGTTGCCCAACGGGGAGGCGTGCGCCCCCACGACATCCGCCAACCAGGCGGTGGCCGAGGCTCCATGGGCGACCGGCACCATCGGCACGGTCTCGCGGATCGCGTTGTTGGCCTCCGCGTAGGCGGCGGCACGCACTTCCACATCGAGCGTTGTTCCACCCGTGGTGAGCGGCTCCGTCACTGACGCGTCGATGTCCCCAAACTGTTCGTTGGCGACGTTGTTGAAGTGGTAGTCCAGGAAGTTGGTTGGGTCGGGATAGTCGGCGCCCCAGCCGAGCAGGTACAGCCCTTCCAGCAAGCCGGCACTCCCGTTGTCGAGGAACGTCCCCGACTCCTGGACCTCGATCGTGACGTCGATGTTGAGGTTCTCACCAAGCTGTTCCTGGAGATCCTGGGCCACGACGTTCGGGTCGGGCAGGTAGCCACGCACCACGTCGCGGTAATTCAGGACCGTGTCGAAGCCATCGGCATAACCGGCTTCGGCCAGCAGGGCCCGTGCTCCTTCGAGGTCGAACTCGTACCACTCGTCCCCTTCACATCCGAGCGGAATCTCGCACGGGGTGAAGTGCGAAGCGGTGACCGAGCCCTCGGGGTAGTACTGGTCGACGATCCGCTGGCGGTCGATGCCCATCGCCAGCGCCTGCCGGACACGGACATCGTCGAACGGCTCGTAGTTCTCGTTGAAGCCGACGTAGAAGGTGCTCAACGCGGCGCGCTCGATGAGCTGCAGGTTCGCGTCGCCCTCGATCGTGGCGAAGTCGTTGGGTGCCGGGTTGTCGATGCCGTCCACCGTTCCCGCCTGCAGCTCGAGCAGGCGCGCGGCCGACTCGGTGCTCCAGCGGAAGACGAGCTGGTCGGCGCCGACGATCTCGCCCCAGTAGTCGGGGTTCTTGTCGAGGACGAGCTGGATACCGCGCTGCCACTGGGCCAGGCTGTATGCGCCAGTCCCGTTCGGGGCGGCCAGGATCAGGTGGTTGATCATGTTGTTCTCGAGATCGGCCGTGTCGCTGATCGCAAATGCGGTGAACGCGATCTTGGACAGGAAGGCCGGGTCGGGATAGCACAGCGTGAACTCGACCGTCAGCTCGTCGATGGCCTTGATTTCGGAGAACTCGCCGCCGTAGGCGCAGTCCTGCGGACCGCCTTCGGGGTAGGAAATCGGCGAGAAGGGCGCCACGCTCTCGGCGGGACCCTCCGACGCCGCCGGCGTCTCGGACGCGGTCGGCTGACAGGCAGCCAGCACCAGCCCGAGCACCACGAATAGGGGGAAGACTTTACGCATCCAGGTAACCCTCCGCTTCCTCGTTTGATCCAACAGGGTGTGGGCGATGGGCCGGCCCGATGGCCAGCCAAGTCGCATCAGCATATCAGCCCACCATATCCCCGGCGACCGGTCACTCTCCTCCTTTACGCAGTAGCGGCGGCCGCGGCACCCGCCGCGGGCTCCGCCGTCTCATCCAGGTGGGCCACCCCGATGTCGCTGCGCAGGGCGTCCTCCGCGAAATGACACGCGGCAAGATGCTGTGGCCGGACCTCGCGCAGCGGCGGCTCCTCGATTCGACACACATCGGGTCGCCCCAGACGCTCATACAGCCAGCATCGGGTGTGGAACCGGCATCCGGGCGGCGGGTTGACCGGGGACGGCACGTCGCCGGTGAGGATGACCCGCTTACGCTTGCGCTCGGTCTTCGGATCGGGGATCGGGACCGCGGACAGCAGGGCGCGGGTGTACGGGTGCCCCGGACCGGCGTACAGGATGTCCGGCGGGCCCACCTCCACCAGCTTGCCCAGGTACATGACGCCGACCCGGTCGCTGATGTGGCGCACCACTGACAGGTCGTGGGCAATGAACAGGTACGTCAGACCGAAGCGCTCCCGGAGCTCGACCAGGAGGTTGAGGACCTGGGCCTGGATCGAGACGTCGAGCGCACTGATCGGCTCGTCGCACACGATGAACTCCGGCTCGACCGCCAGGGCGCGGGCGACCCCGATCCGCTGCCGCTGGCCACCGGAGAACTCGTGGGGATAGCGGTTGCGGTAGTTCGGGTTGAGCCCGACCAGCTGCAGCAGCTCCGCCACCCGGTCCTGGCGCGAGCTCTTGCTGCCCAGGTTATGGGTGTCCAGGGGTTCGCCGATGATGGACGACACCGTCATCCGCGGGTTCAGCGACGAGTACGGGTCCTGGAAGATGATCTGCATCCGGCGCCGGGCGAGCCGCAGCTCCTCGCGGGACAGGCTCATCAGGTCGCGGCCGTCGAACTTGACGGTGCCGGCGGTCGGGTTGCGGAGTCGAATCGCCGCCCGCCCGGTGGTGCTCTTCCCACATCCCGATTCCCCCACCAGCCCGAACGTCTCGCCGCGGCTGATCGCAAACGAGATGTCGTCCACGGCGCGCACGTCCCCGCTGCGACGCTGGAGCAGTCCCGCGTAGATCGGGAAGTAGACCTTCAGATGGTCGACGTCGACCAGTGGCCCAGCCCGGTTGCCGGTTTCGAGGCCGGTCACGGGATCCATCCGCCCGGCTCGGTCCCGAAACAGCGGGCTTGATGGCCCTCACCGTCGCGCGGGGTGAGCTCCGGTTCCTCGGCGCGGCAGCGATCCTGAGCGTAATGGCAGCGCGGGGCGAATCGACATTCGGCGCCCGGATTGATGAGGTCGGGCGGCATGCCTTCGATCGTGCGCAGTCGCGCGGCTCGGGTATCGGTCAGCCGCGGGAGGGAGTCCAGCAGGCCCCAGGCGTAGGGGTGCCGCGCGCTCTCGAAGACGTCGTCGACCACCCCGGTCTCGACGATCCGCCCGGCGTACATGACGTTGACCCGGTGGCACATGCCGGCCGCGATGCCCAGGTCGTGGGTGATCAACATGACAGCCGTCCCGAACTCGGCGGAGAGCGAGCGGATGAGGTCCAGGATCTGAGCCTGGATGGTCACGTCCAGGGCCGTGGTCGGTTCGTCGGCCAGCAGCAGCATGGGATCGCACGCCAGGGCGATGGCAATCATGACCCGCTGCCGCATCCCGCCCGAGAACTGGTGTGGGTAGTCGCCCATCCGATCGCGGGCGCGCGGGATGCCCACCTTGGACAGCAGCTCCACCCCCCGATCCGCGGCGGCGTTGCGCGACAGGCCCAGGTGGGTGCGGGCCGACTCGGAGATCTGGAAGCCGATGGGCAGGGTCGGGTTCAGGCTGGTCATGGGGTCCTGGAAGATGAAACCGATCTTCCGTCCCCGCAGGCGGCGCATCTCCGAGCGTGACAGCTTCAGGATGTCGATGCCGTCGAAGATGATCTGGCCTTCCGTGATCTGCCCCGGCGGGTCGGGAACGAGCCGAACCAGGGACAGCGCGGTGACGCTCTTCCCGCAACCGGACTCGCCGACCAGCCCCAGCGTCTCGCCGTAGTCAACGTCGAAGCTGACCTCGTCCACGGCGTGGACCACGCCCTCGCGGGTGAAGAACTGGGTCGACAGGTTCCGCACCTCGAGCAGCTTGCGCGCGTGGGGGCGGTTGTCGGCCAGCCGCTCAGCGAGCCGCCGACCCTCCTCGGTCGTGATCTCGATCGAGTCGGGGAGCTCTGTGACGGCGGCGCCGCCGGGTGGGGCCCGTGGGTCGCTGACGGTCAACCTACTGCTTGCCCTTCAGCTTGGGGTCGAGCGCGTCGCGGAGGCCGTCCCCCAGGAAGGTGAAGCTGATGAGCGCCAGCGCGATGGCGATGGCCGGGAAGAGCACCATGTGCGGGAAGGACCGGAGGTAGGCCTGTCCGTCGGCCACCAGGCTGCCCCAGCTGGCACGAGGCGCCTGGACCCCGATCCCGATGAACGCCAGGGTGGCCTCGGCCAGGATGGCGGTGGGGATGCCCAACGTGACGGCCACGATGATCGGACCCAGCGCATTCGGCAGCAGATGCCGGGTCACGATTCGTCGGTCGGATACGCCAATCGCCTTGGCGGCCTCGACGAACTCGGTCTCCTTGAGGCTCAGCAGTTGGCCGCGGACAAGTCGAGCCATGGTGACCCAGCTGGTGAGGCCAATCGCGACGAAGACGAGCAGCAGGCCGTCCAGCGCCTTGCCGAAGAACGTCTCGCGGAATGCGACCCCCAGCAGGATGATGAACAGCAGGTCCGGGTACGCGTACACGACGTCGGTGACGCGCATCAGGAAGGTGTCAATGCGGCCGCCGAACCAGGCTGCCGCCGCGCCGACGGGTATCCCGATGAAGAGCACCACCGCCTGCACCACGAGGGCCACCATCATGCTGATCCGCGCCCCGTCCATCAGTCGGCTCAGCATGTCGCGGCCGAGGTTGTCGGTGCCGAGGATATGAACGTGGTCGAGGCCTTCGACCTGCAGCATGGGCGTCAGGGGCCGATTGTTGTTGGAGATGACCTCCTGCGTGTGCTGATCGAAGTATTCCCACGGCGTGACCAGTGGCCCGATGGCGGCGGTGAGGGCGAGAAAGATGACGAAGAGTCCGCCCAGGATTGCGAGGCGGTTGCGGAGCAGGCGACGGAACGCGTCCCCCCACAGCCCGGTGCTCTTCCTGCGCTCGAGCGCGAGACCAGCTTCGATCGCGCCCGTCTGCTCGGTCATGCCTGACGGCTCCTAGCTGTAGCGGAACTAGCTGTAGCGGAACTAGCTGTAGCGGATGCGCGGGTCGATGTAGGCGTACAGGACGTCGACGACCAGGTTCAGTACCGCGATGGTGACGGCGTAGAACATGCTCAGGGCCATGATCAGGCCGTAGTCGCGCTGGGTGATGCTCGAGACGTACTCGCGGCCGATGCCGGGCACGCTGAAGATGTACTCGATAATGAACGAGCCGGTGATCAGGAAGGCGAGGACGGGGCCCAGGATGGTGACGACCGGGATCAGTGCGTTGCGCACCATGTGGACGATGACGATGGTGCGTTGGCCGATACCCTTGCTGTGGGCGGTGCGCACGTAGTCACGCCGGGTCACTTCGAGCATGGATGCCCGCGTGTAGCGAGCGACCTGGGCGATCGGGAACAGGGACAGCGCGATGATGGGCAGGATCCAAGCCGTGGGATCAGTATCCCATTTCAACGCATTGACGGGCAGCCAGCCGAGGACGACGCCGAATACCACGATGAGCAGCATCGACGACACGAAGGTGGGCGTCGAGATCCCGAGCACCGAGACGAAGGTGGCCGCGTAGTCGGGCAGCTTGTTGTGTCCGAGGGCGGCGATGATGCCCAGCGGCAGGCCGATGGCCACCGACACCAGGAATGCCATGAGCCCGAGCTGCATCGTGGTCAGGATCCCGTCCCCGATGATCTGGTTGACCGACCGATCGATGTACTTGTACGACGGACCCAGGTCGCCGGCCAGGATGCCGCCACAGCACGCAACGCTGCCGTCCTCGATGTGGAGCGGACCAACCCAGTTCAGGTATTGCGCGACGATGGGCTCATCCAGGCCGTACTTGTCGTTCAGGAGACGGACCGTCGCCTCGGGAAGCTTCTTCTCGCGGGACCACGGGCCACCCGGGACGGTGTGCATCAGCGAGAAGGTGATGACCGACACGAAGAACAGGACCGGGATGATCCACAGCATCCGCCGGACGACGTATGAAAGCACGTCTACCTCTCCCTGCTGTTCCGCCGTCTGTTTCTCGACGGCCACGGCCTCCGAAGAATAGTCCTCGGCTGCCGTGGCCGTCGGGCGGGCCGGTGGCCGGCCCGCCCGACGTTTCAGTTCAACTCAAACGGAGCGTTGCGCTAGTCGTGCGGGGCGATGACCGTCCACGCGTAGAAGTGCTCTCCAGCGTCCGAGTCGAGTGGCGTGATGCCCAGGTTCTGGACCCACGGCTTGACCAGCGTGAAGAACGAGCCCCAGCGCATCGTCATCATCGGCGAGTCCGCCATGATCAGCTCCTGGGCCTGGTTGTACAGGGCAACCTGGTCTTCCAGCGCCGGGCTCACAGCCGCCTGGGCCATGAGTTCCTGCGCTTCCTCGTTGCAGTAACCCGAGTTGTTGTTGCCGCTTCCGCAGCCCAACAGGTCATTGAGGAAGTTCTGGGGGTGCGGGAAGTCCGCGCTCCACCCAAGCCGGAAGATGTCGAACGGATCGCTGCTCAGCCGGTCCAGGTAGGTGCCAAACTCCATGCCCACGGGTTCGATTTCGACCCCGAAGGCGTCGCGCCACTGCTGCTGCAGGAATTCGACGCGGCTCTCGTGAGTGCTGCCCGTGTTGTAGCCGATCTGCAGATGCAGGTCAGCCGCCGACGCGAGGCCGAGGTCTTCCAGTCCCGCGGCAAAGTCGGCCTGAGCCTGCTCGAGGTCGAACGGGAGGAACACGTCATCCTGGTGGCCCGGCATGCCGGGCGGCACGACGCTATTCGCGACGAGCCCGACGCCTCCGAACGCTACCTGGAGCATCGAATCCTTGTCGACGGCCTCATGGAACGCCCGCCGCAAGTTGGCCGAACGCGTGAATGGCCCATTCGGGTCCTTCATGTCGAAGGCGTAGTACTCGATCCCCAGGTTGTTGCCTCGGAACACATCCGGGGCCAGCTCGGGATCGTCCTCGATGCGCGCGATCTCCGCCGCAGGAGGAGCAGTGATGTCGATGTCGCCCGCTTCATACGCGGCGAGCGCCGCCGCCTGGTCAGCGATGACCGCCATCTCGATGCGCTCGAGGTTCACGGGCTCGCCGCCCCAGTTCGGGTTCGGCTCAAGGACGACATTCGCGTTGTGGTTCCACTCGGTGAGCATCATCGGGCCCGAAGAGATGTAGCCTTCGGCCTCGGTGAACACCATGTCCTCGCGAAGCGGGACCGTCAGCCACATGGTGGCGACGTAGACGAAGAATGCAGCCGGCTGGGCGAGGTGAACGATGAACGTTGAGTCGTCCGGTGCCTCCACGCCGAACGCGTCGACCAAGGCGTCGATGTCATCGACGTCAGGATCGGCATTGCGCAGCTCGACGCCACCCACGACGTAGTCGAGGACGTACGAGTACTCCGATGCCGTCCGGGGATCCATGAGGCGCCGCCAGCTGTAGGCGAAGTCACCGGCAACGATGGGCTGGCCATCGCTGTAGGCATAGCCTTCCTTCAGGGTGAAGGTGATGGTCTGGCCGTCGTCGCTGATCTCGTACGTCGCGAGGCCGTCAACGACGTTCAGTTCCACGTCGAAGTAGACAAGTGGATAGGTGATTGATCGCAGCACCTGGATCGACTCGCTGTCGGTCGCCACGTTGGGATCGAGCGACGGCGGTTCGGTGCCCAGAGCGGTCCGCAGAACCTGCGGGACTGCCGGTGCCTCACTGGCTGGCGCGCTCTCGCCTGGCGATACCGAAGCACTCGCCTGGCAAGCTGCCAGCAGAAGCATGAGCGCCATCGAGACGCCCATGGTCTTCTTAAACCACATACACATTTCCTTTCGCCTGTTGGCGACTATTGGAATTTGCCGCGGGATAGCGGCGTTCGGTTCGATCGCCATGTGCTCGAAGCATCGAGCCATGACGACGTTCAGCGATCGTCGCTCGGCTGGCCCTCCTCTCCCTAATCGTGCATAGCAAGACCGGGGCGCACCGGCATGACGCCGTTGGGCGGCGCCCGCGGCAAGCCCACCAATCATGGCCCGCGGCGCCGGTCGTCGTCAAGGAATTGTGCGCGACGCGCACGGCGACGTCCGGACGCCCGGTACCACTTTGACTACCCGCGCCAGGGGCCCGAGGTTCAGACCGCCACGCTCGAAGCGCGGCTCGAATCGGGCACCCGCCGGGCATAGCTCAGTGGAAGGCGCCGCTCCGTATTCGTGACGGCGTCACCACGTGCTCCCACGGGTCCACCGTGGCCAGCGATCCGCTGGCCAACGCAGAGGGTGCCGGAGTCGCATACCGGAGCCACCAGCGCCCAGCGTACGGATCCACCAGCTCGCCAGAGGCCGCTTCCTCGAAGTTCTGCCAGGTCGGCTCGCGATACGGGAGCTCGGGCTGAACGTCAAATGGCGACAGCCCGGCCGGCGCCACGAGAGCGAGCAGGACGATCGCGGTCCCTCCCATGACGGCGAGGCGAGACAGGGGCTGCAGGTGCAGGCGCCAGCGCGGAGGCTCCTCCTCCAGGGCGCGGCGGCGGATCTCGAGCCACGCGCCGGGCGAGGGGGCGTGACCGTCGACGCGCGCCGCCAGCGCACGTCGCATCTGGTGGACCAGTTCGCGGTCCAGGCCGACTTCCTGGCGGCAGGCCAAGCACACCTCGAGGTGCTCGAGATGTGGCGCGGAGCGAGCGTCGAGCTCGCCGAAGCGGAAGAACTCGATGAGCTCGCGGGCAACCCGCCGGCAGTCCACGCTCAGGTCCTCCGCTCGTCCGCCAGCCGGGCGCGGCGGGGCAGGGGGCCGGCGCGGCGCTCGACCGGCAGGAGCACGCGGAGCGCGCGCAGGGCGTAATGGATGCGGGACTTCATGGTGCCCACCTGGCAGCCGGCGATCTCGGCCGCCTCCGCCAGGCTGTAGCCATGCAGGTAGTACAGGATGATCGCGGTCTGCTGTTTCGGGGGGAGGGCATCGATGCCGCGCTGCAGGACGTCCACGATCTCCCGCGACTCAACGACCTGGTCGGGGCGGGCGGACAGGTCGGGCGCGAGGTTGCCGATGAGGTCCGTCAGCGGCTCGAGCGGCGCGCGACGCCGTGAGAGGCGGCTGTAGCACAGGTTGGTGCACACACGCTGCAGCCAGGGGAGCGGCGATACATCGGTCCGCAGTCGGTGGCGGACGCGGTAGGCCTTGACGAAGCAGTCCTGAAGGATCTCCTCGGCCAGGAACGGATCGCGTGTGATCGCCAGCGCGGTCAGGTAGACCGGGCGTTGGTAGGTCTGAAAGAACTCCTCGAACGCCTGCAGGTCGTCCGACTGCATCCGCTCGACGAGACCTGTTGCCTGTGGATCGGTCACTCGCTCTCCGTGCTGCTCAGTGCCCGTATCGGTGAAGATACTACCCGCCGAGCGTGGCCTCGGTTCGATCGGCCTCCGGAAACGGCCACCCCAGGTCGGGCTGGCGGGCCGCGGTGGCCTCGTCCAGGCGGCCCACCGGTGTGGTGCGCGGCGCCTGGCGCACCGCCTCCGGATCGCGCGCTGATCGATCGGCAATGTCCCGCATGACGGCCACGAAACGGTCCAGCGTCTCGCGGGTCTCGGTCTCGGTGGGCTCGATCATGAGCGCCTCCTCGACGATGAGCGGGAAGTAGATGGTCGGCGGGTGGATGCCCTCGTCCAGGATGGCCTTGGCGATATCGAGCGCGCTCACCCCGTGCTCGCGCTTCTGGCGTCGCGCGCTGAAGACCACTTCGTGCTTGCAGATGCGGTCGAACGGCAGCTCGTAGGCGTCCCCCAGCCGCACCCGGACGTAGTTGGCGGCCAGCACCGCGTCGTCGGTGACCTGGCGCAGGCCGGCCGCGCCGTTGGCGCGGATGTACGCATACGCACGCAGGTGCATGCCGAAGTTGCCACCGAAGGTCCGGACCTGCCCGATGGCGGTGGGCCGCACGCCGGGAGCCTCGAGCGCGAACCGGGCGTCCGGCGTCGAGCGGCCGGACCACGCGTTGGCCAGCACCGTGGCCGGGTCGCCCTCGACCAGCTGGGGAAGGGGCGCCGGCAGGAAGGGCGCCAAGCGCGGGCTGACCCCGATCGGTCCGGCTCCCGGTCCCCCGCCTCCATGCGGCGTGCTGAACGTCTTGTGCAGGTTGAAGTGCATCACGTCGAATCCCGCCTCGCCGGCGCGGAAGCGGCCGAGGATCGCGTTCAGGTTGGCCCCGTCCATGTAGGCGATGGCGCCCGCTGCCTGAACCGCGCTCAGAACGTCGTCGATCTGGTCCTCGAAGATCCCCAGCGTGCTCGGATTGGTGATCATGAGCGCCGCCGTGTCGGGCCCCAGCGCGCCCCGCAGCGCGTCGAGGTCGATCCCGCCCCGGGCGTTGGACGGGACGGTTCGGGTCGTGAAGCCGACCATGCTGGCGGTGGCCGGATTGGTGCCATGGGCGCTGTCGGGCACGAGGACGACCCGCCGCTGGTCGCCCTCGCCGCGCGATCGGTGGAACGCCCGGGTCATCAGCATCCCGGTCAGCTCGCCGTGGGCACCGGCCGCGGGCTGGAGGCTCACGACCGCGAAGCCGCCGATCTCGCGCAGCAGCTCGGCCAGGAGCCACTGGAGCTCCAGGCTGCCCTGGCTCAACGGGCCGGGGTCGAGCGGATGCGAGCCGGACAGCCCCGGCAGGCGGGCCGCCCATTCGTTCAACTTGGGGTTGTACTTCATCGTGCAGGACCCAAGCGGGTAGAAGTCGATGTCGATGGCATGGTTCAGCCGGCTCAGGCGGTTGAAGTGGCGGACCAGCTCGAGCTCGCTGACCTCTGGCAGGCGCAGGGGTGCGGTGCGGCGCGCGGCATCGGGGATGGGCGGCTGAGACGCGGCCGCTGTGCGCGCCGCCTCGGACGCGGCCGGGAATCGAACGGCGCGTCGCCCCGGCCGGGACCGCTCGAACAGGGTCGGTTCCACGACGAGTGCTCCCGCCCCGGCCGGCGGGGAGTGAAACGCCGCTCCGCGGCCGGATGCGTCGGTCGTGGACCGCTCTCCCACGGCGCTCACGACGCGGCTCCCAGGGCGTCGGCCAGTCGCCGGATGTCCTCGTCGGTCGTCAGCTCGGTCGTGGCCAGGAGCAGCGTATCGGGCAGCTCCGGGTACTCGGGCCCGATGACCAGCCCGGCCAGGATGCTCTGCTCGAGGAGCTCGGCATGTCGCGCGCCGGCATCGGCGAGGCGCAGCGCAACCTCGTTGAAGTACGGCGCCGTGAATCGGCGGGAGGCGATGCCGGCCGTCTCCAGCGTGGCCACCAGATGGCGGGCCTGGATCGTCGAGCGCTCGGCGGCTTCCCGCAGGCCCTGCGGACCGACCGCCGACAGGTACGCGGTGGCGGCCAGGGCGCACAGCGCCTGGTTGGTGCAGATGTTGCTGGCGGCTTTTTCGCGACGGATGTGCTGCTCGCGTGCCTGCAGGGTGAGCACGTATCCCCGGCGCCCGGCCGCGTCCCGGGTGGCGCCCACCAGCCGCCCGGGCAGCTGGCGGACCGCGCTCATCCGGGCCGCCATGAGCCCCAGATACGGTCCGCCGAAGGCGAGCGGGATGCCCAGTTGCTGTCCCTCCGCAGTCACGATGTCGGCGCCGTAGCGGCCGGGAGCCTCGAGCAGGGCGAGGCTCACGGGATCGACCAGGGTCACGACCAGCGCCCCCGCCGCATGGGCCGCCGCAGCCAGCTCGGACATCGGTTCGAGCAGGCCGAAGAAGTTCGGTTCCTGGACGATCAGGCACGCGACGTCGCCGCCGACCAGGCTGCCGACGGCGGACAGGTCGGTGAGCCCGGAGCCGGCCTCGGACAGGTCGGCGCGAACTTCCACCACCTCCACGCCGGGGCCCGAGCAGTACGTCTCCAGTACCCGGCGCACCTGGGGATGGACCGTCCGCGAGACAGCCACCCGATGCCGGCCGGTGAGCCGGCACGCCATCAGCGCCCCTTCGGCTGTCGCGGTCGCCCCGTCGTAGTGGCTGGCGCTGGCGACCTCCATCCCCGTCAGCTCACAGACGAGGGACTGGAATTCGTAGATGCTCTGGAGCGTCCCCTGGCTGACCTCCGGCTGGTAGGGCGTGTAGGCGGTCGCGAACTCGGCCCGTCCGACGACCTCGTCCACGACGGCCGGGATCAGGCGCCGGTACGCGCCCGCACCGAGGAACGACACCTCCGGGATCCGGTTCCGCCCGGCCAGGCGCGACAGCTCGGCCCGCACCTCCTGCTCGGTCAGGGGCGACGGAAGGTCGAAGCGGGTGGCCCGCACCGATTCGGGGATGTCGGCGAACAGGTCGTCCACCGACGCCACCCCGATGGCCCCCAGCATGGCCACCCGGTCGGCGTCTGTGTGCGGGGAGTAGGTCATTCGCTCCCGACCAGCTCCGCGTAGGCGGGCGCTTCCAAGAGGGCGTCGAGCTCGGCTGGGTCGGCGACCCTTATCCGGCAGATCCAACCCCCGTCGTGGGGATCGCTGTTCAGGAGCTCGGGTCGGGTTCGGAGCTCCTCGTTGACGGCGACCACCGCGCCGCTGACCGGCGCGAACAGGTCACTCACCGCCTTGACCGACTCGACCACGCCGAAGCTCGCGAACTGGGTGAGGGTCACGCCCACGGCCGGCAACTCGACGTAGACGATGTCCCCCAGCTCGTCGACCGCGAACCGGGTCAGCCCGATCACGCCTTCCCCATCTTCGGGCCGGATCCACTCATGCTCGCGCGAGTACCGTCGGTCGTCGGGCAGCGTCAAGTGGTCCGTTCCTCAGTGGGGCGCGGGCGTCGATAGAAGGGCAACTTTACCTGCTCGGCCCGGCAGGGTCGGTCGCGGATCATCACCGCCGCGCCACGGCCGATCTCGGCCGCGTCGCTGCGGATCAGCGCCATCGCGATGCGCTGGCCGAGGGTGGGCGAGAAGCTGCCGCTGGTGACCACCCCGATGTCGGTCGGTGGGCCTGCGCCCGCCGCCTCGACCACCGGATACCCGTGTCGAGCGATCCCCTCGTCCTGCATGACCAGGCCCACCAGCCGGCGGCGGGGTCCCTGACGCTGGATGTCCGCCAGCGCCCCGCGGCCGACGAAATCGCCCTTGTCGAGCTTGACCACACGGCCCAGGTTGGCTTCGTACGGGTTCACGTCGCGCCCGAGCTCGTTGCCGTACAGCGGCATCCCAGCCTCCAGCCGGAGCGTGTCCCGACTGGCCAGACCGCACGGCAGCAGGCCGAAGCGGCCGCCGGCCTGGAAGACGGCCTCCCACAGCCGTTGGGCGTCCTGCGCCGCGCAGAACAATTCGAACCCGTCCTCGCCGGTGTAGCCGGTGCGGGCCACCAGGCAGGGCACGTCCGCTACCTGCCCGAGCGCCGACCGATACGTCCCGATGGCCCCCGGGTCGACATCGGTCAGGCCTGCCAACAGCTCGGCCGCCCGCGGGCCCTGGGGGGCGATCAGCGCCGTCCGGTCGGAGCGATCCTCCACCTCGACGTCGAGCTCCGCGCCGGCGAGGAGTGCGGCGAGATGGCTCACCACGGCGTCGCGGTTGGCCGCGTTGCAGACCACCAGGTAGCCGGGGTCGGTGCGGTACACGATCACGTCGTCGAGGACGCCGCCATCGGGGGCGCAGAGCATGGAGTACTGGGCCTGACCCAGCTCCAACGTCCCCGGGTCGCTGACCAATGCGAAGCGGGCGAATGCCAGCGCGTCCGGCCCGGCCAGCCCGATCTCGCCCATGTGCGACAGGTCGAACAGGCCGACCGCGGAGCGGACCGTGCGGTGCTCCTCGAGCTCGGAGGTGTAGCGGATCGGCATCTCATAGCCGGCGAAGGCGACCATCCGGGCCCCTAGGGCCCGGTGCACCGCGTCGAGCGGGGTCCGCCGCACATCGGCGGCGGTCATCGGGCGGGCTGGGCGGTCGATCCCTGGGCTGCGGCCAGCGCGCGCTCGGCCAGCTCGACCACGTTCCGCTCGGTTGGGTAATTCATCAGTCGCAGCGCCTCCGCCAACGGGACCCAGCGCACGTCGTCGAACTCGTGGTCGTGATCGGCCAGGTCACCGCCGATGGGGCGCATGAGGAAGAAGTGGACGGTCTTGAAGTAGCGGGTCGACCCACGCACGAAGACGTAGCTGATGGCGCCCAGCGGCTCTTCGTTTTCTACCGCCAGGCCGGTCTCCTCCGCCGTCTCGCGCAGGGCCGTCTCTTCGATCGACTCGCCGCGCGCCGGCGTGCCCTTGGGCAGCGCCCATAGGGCCGGGGAACGGCGGTGGGCCAGGACGATCTCGGGTCCGGTCGGCGTGCGCCGATAGACCACGCCGCCAGCCGAGGTGGCGCGCGCGTTGCGCTTGACGGCCACGCGCGGTGCTAGGCGCGGTGCGCGCGGGGAAGGCCGAGCGGGAGCGGGGACCGGCGAGCCCGATGAGCGGCCAGGCGGCCGAGGTCCGGGAAGCGGTACCGGCTGGTCTGGCAGCGCAGCGCGTGCACGGTGGCGGTCGTCCGCCGGTCGCGGAGTGGGCGGTGGTAGACGGTGGTCGCGCGGGTCAGACCAAATCGGTCGCGGCGCGCTGCCGGCCGGGAGGGTTCGAATTGGATGACGGCATGGAGGCCGAACGGGCGGGCACGCATGTCAGGGCATTGTAGTCGGCGCCTCCCC
>DASWJA010000004.1:0-9068 GCA_036397375.1 Candidatus Limnocylindria bacterium | reverse complement strand
CGGACGTCCTGCCCGCAGCGCGCGAGATCCTGGACCTGCCCGCGGACCGCATGGTCCGCACCCTCATGGCGC
This sequence comes from Candidatus Limnocylindria bacterium, assembly GCA_036397375.1. GTDB lineage: Bacteria > Chloroflexota > Limnocylindria > QHBO01 > QHBO01 > DASTEQ01. The sequence goes on along the minus strand of DASWJA010000004.1, from coordinate 8,996 downwards.
TGGGGCATCCCACCCCGGGAGCCCAGAAGCCAAAGTCACCCCCCGGCCAGGCCCGCCTCCCGCGCGACGAGACCGTGTTCGACGGGGACTGGCCAGAGACGGAATAGGACGAACCCCGGGCGGTCGGACCCGGGGTTCGTGGGAGCAAGCGTTGGTTGCGGGGGACAGATTCGAACTGCCGACCTTCGGGTTATGAGCCCGACGAGCTACCGCTGCTCCACCCCGCGACCTCCTAGGGTACCGGGAGGTCGCGCATCGGTCAAACCTGCAAGATCAACCGCGCCGGGCGAAGCTCTTGACCAGGGAGCGGACGACGAGGAGGAACACGATCGCCACCACCATCCCCCGCAGCGCCATCCGGTTGACGTCGATCGCCGGCTCCCAGGTCACCTCGTCGCCCCGGATGATCCAGGTCCCCACCGGCCGGGCGCTTACCCCAAACCCGCCTCCTCCGTTGTTGGCGGTGTCGCTGCCTCCGCCCCCGCCACCCATGATGTCGGCGGCCGGGATCAGCATGACCCCATTGCGCTCGATCGGTTCGCCGTACACCCGCGAGACGGTCATGGTGTCCCGCGCTCCCTGCAGCATCTCGTCAACGTTCATGGCTCGCACCTCCGCATCGGTCATCAGTCTGCCGACCGCCAGTCTATGCCGATCCGCGCCGAGGGCCGTCAGGTGGGCTGGTGGACGCCCGGCTCCATCTCGACCATCCCCCAGTGGATGCCGTCCCGGGTCAGGATGCCAAGGTAGGGATCGGGGTTCAGCGCCTCCGGGCCCAGCACCCCGCTGCCCGACCAGGCCCCGCTGGCGATCAGCTCCATGGCCACCAGCGGGTTGAAGCCGGTCTGCCACCCCACGACCTGGACACCGTACCGGGTCCAGGTGTCTCGGGCGTCGGCGCGCTGGTACAGGAACACCTCCCGCGGGCGACCGTCCCGGCGGCCAATGACCCAGGTCCCGACCATGGCGCGGCCGACCATCCGCTCGCCCAGGCTGATGGGATCCGGCGTGATGGCCGCCAGCACGTCGCGAGGAGCCACCTCCACCCCCTTGACCATGACCTTGTCGGTACGGTGCATGCCCAGGTCGCGGATCGTCTTCAGCTTGTCGATGAAGCCGGCGCCCAGGGCGTACTTGAAGGTCACCCGCCGCAGTCCGGACAGCCAACGGGGCATGAGGAGCACCTCCTCGTGCTCGACGTTCACGCATTCGGTGGGCCCCACGCCCTCGGGGAATGGGAAGGCCTCCGGCGCGCTGAACGGCTCGGTCGTGATCCAGTCACCCCGCTCCCCGTCCCACTCCACCGGCGGGTTCAGGCACTCCTCGATCGTGGTCCAGATGCTGAACACCGGGGCGAAGGCATAGCCGGGGATCGCCAGGTCGCCCCCATCGCGCACATGGACCTCGTGAACCTCGTCGAACAGGTGGTCGCGGGCATGCCGGGCAAAGACGTCCGACAGCCCCGGGTCCATGCCCATCCCCACCAGCGCCAGGCGGCCCGACCGTTCCCAATCGTCATGGCGCTCGAACTGCAAGTCCCCCAGCTTGAGACCCGGGGTCGTGAACGGATGGGTGGGATGCGGCACCGACAGGCTGGCTGCCATGTCCATGTAGTGGGTGCCCGCCTCCAGCGCGCCGTCGAAGATCGGCATCACGAACTGGGGGTCCACCGCGTTCATGACCAGGTCAGACCGATGTCGCCGCGCCAGCGCGGCGACGGCCTCGCCGTCTCGCGCGTCGATGTGCTCGACCGCGAACCGATCCGCGTCGCCGAGCTTGGCCTGCAGGGTCTCGGCCCTGGCGATATCGTAGTCGGCGAGAACCATCGCCTCGCACCACGGATGCGCCGCGGCCAGGCGGGCGATGGACTCACCGACGGTGCCCACTCCGATCAGCAGCACCCGCATGCCGTTCCGTCCCCTTTCGCCACTGGCTTCATGTAAAACGAACGCGCCGCCCGATGGCGGCGCGTCCGCGTGTATCGGTTTCGAGGATTGGCCGACTATTCGACAGTGAAGGCGATTCGCATGCCTTCGGCGTAGTGGGCCTCGTCCTCGTCAGCGCTGTAGATGTTGCAGAGCAGCACATAGCTGCCGGCCGCAAGATCAGCGGACACCTCTTGTGTTTCGCCAACCGGGATGTCCTCAATCTCGTCGATGACCTCGATGCCCTCGCCAGCCTCGGTAACGGCACCGTGCTCGTCAACGGGGAGGTCCCCTGGATCGAGGTCGGTCCTGAGGATTACGAACTCGTGCACGTCATTCGGGCCGTCATTCGTCACCGAAAACGTGATCTCGCCGGCCGGGACACTGGTTTCGTCGGGCACCACCGCCCACTCCTGGAGCGAGACGTTCACGGTGGTCGCGGTGGGGCTGGGCGTACATGCGAGCAGCAGCGCCACGGGCAGCAGGATCGCGGCGGCGCGGATGACTCTAGGTCGCATCAGCAATCTCCTCCTCACCGGTCTCCGCGGCACCCGAGCCGGGAACCGGTCGGGACCAGTCTGCGATCGTCACTCTCCATGCGGCCAGCGCCGTCCTTCAGTGCCAAACGGCACATCTTTCAGGTCACATGGTCGCCGGCTCCGCGGACAGGCGCGCCTGCTGGTCGATGGGCTGAGCGCGGGCCTCCAGCAGGGCAGCTGCCCCGAGCAGCAGGGACAGCCCGTTGAACCAGATCACCGGAAGCGCCAACAGGCAGGCGCATGGCACCAGCCAGGCACGGTTGGTGCGGGCGGCCCACCACAGCAGGACCACGGCCAGCGGCAAACGGATGTACAGCGGGATCGGCACCGATGCCGCGTATCCGCCGCCGGCACCCTCGCTGAACACCACCGATAGCCAGTCTCCCCACAGCTGGGGCGCCGCGACAAAAGAGGCCGCGGCACCCACCACGGTGACGGCGAGCGCGAGCCCGAACTCGGGCCAGCGGCCTCGGAAGGCAAGCCACAGCGCGCCCACGCCAGGCGTGACCTTGGTGAGCGCGAGCCCGGCCCAGGCAGCCGGCACGCTCAACCCGACCACCGCCCCGTAGGCGAGCAGCAGGTTGATGTTGCCGGCCCAGATGTCGGCGCCGGCGAGGAGCACGAGGAGTGGCAACATCGTGCGGTACTGGCGCGGGACTCTCCGGAGCATGGCCACCGCCGCCCCGGCCAGAAGTGCGGTCCAGCCGAACATGAAGGCCGGCCAGGGCAGCTGCCCGGCGGGCGCGAGCACCTGGAGGAACGGCGGCGGATACAGGTACGAGCCGATCACGCCAACCGCCCCCCCGGCGTACGGATCCGGACTCCGCAGCGCATCGTAGTAGGCGCGGCTGTCCCAGCCCAGGTAGTCGATAGTCAGATTGGACGCGACGCCCGCGAACGTGAAGCTCGTGGCGGTGACGACGACGACGAGCAGGGGCGTCAGGCGCAGCGCCCAGTTGGCCGGCTTGCCATCGGCCGCCAGCCATCGGGCGCGGGCGAACGCCGCGACGGCCTCCATCGGACCACGGATCGTAGAAGAGGTGAGCCACGAAGGGAAGAGCCAAAGGTCAATTGGGCTGGGTCGCTCTGGCAGACTTACCGACGTGCGCGAACGGCTCAACTGGATCGACTGGCTCAAGGTCATCGTCGTGTTCGGGGCGTTCCTGTTCCACGCCGCCCAGCCGTTCGTGGTCACCAGCTGGCTCGTGAACGACACGGACAAGAGCCTGCTGCTGAGCCTGCTGTCGGGATTCGGCTACATGTTCGGGATGCCCCTGATGTTCTTCCTGGCCGGCGCAGCGACCTGGCTGGCCGTCGAGCGCCGGGGCATCGGCGGCCACACCGGGCTGCGCCTTCGCCGTCTGCTCATCCCGCTTGTGCTGGGCCTGGTCATCCTCGGACCGCCGCAGGCGTGGGTGGCGCACCTCGCCGCGGGGGGTGGGTCCGGCCCCCTGGCCTTCCTGGGCATCTACCTTGGCGACCTTCGCTTCTACCCAAACCCCGGCTGGTTCGGTGAGTATGGCCACCACCTGTGGTTCCTCGCGTTCCTGTTCCTGTACGTCTTGCTGACGCTGCCCCTCCTGTCGTGGCTCCGCGCTCGGCGCGCCGCGGGGATCGACCTTCGGATCGGCGCCCTGGCCGATGGTCCATGGGGCTTGATCCTGCTCTTCGTCCCCATCGTTGCGGGGCAGCTCCTCCTGCGTCCGCTGGTTCCGGACTACCGCGATTGGGCTGACTTCGCGCTGTGGCTGTCGTACTTCGTGATCGGGATCGGAGCCATGGCCGACCGACGGGTGTTGAGCGCCATCCTCCGCCGCCGACGGGTGACCCTGTGGCTGGCGCCGATCGTCGCGATCGCGTATCTCCCGGTCGTGCTCTTCGGCTCACCGCTGGACCTGGAGCACGACCCGGGCTTCACGCCGGCCGGCCTGGCCTACGTGGCGTGGCGCACGGCGCTGGGGTGGGTGATGGCCCTGGTCCTCGTCGGCGTGGCGGCCACCTACTTCACCGCCCGACCCCGATTCCTGGGTTGGGCCAGCGAGATGGTCCTCCCCTTCTACGTCCTCCATCACCCGGTGACGGTGGTCGTGGCGGCCGTGGTGGTGGGGCTGTCCACCGGGCTGTGGGTCAAGTTCGGCCTCATCCTCCTCGTGGCGGGGATCATCACCGTGGCGTTGTGCGTGGGGTTGGACTTGGCGACCACCTCGCTCAGCCGCCGATTCAGACGGAACAAGCCGGCGTCCGTGACTCCGGCCGAGGCGCCGCCGTGACCGTGGTGGCGGGTGAGCCCCTCGCGGTCGCGGCCGCCGACCGCCCACGAAGCGTGGTGGAGCTGATCTGGCGCAGCGTGCAGCGCACGCCTGACAAGGAAGCCATCCGCTGGAAGGCGGGCGGGAGCTGGCCAAGCTGGACCTACGCCGAGCTGTGGGCGCAGGTCGCGGCCGCCTCGATCGGCCTCCACCGGATGGGCATCGGCGCCGGCGACCGGGTCGTGATCCTGAGCCGATCGCGGCCCGAATGGCTGGTCGCTGACCTGGCCTGCATGGCGCTCGGGGCGGTCACGTGTCCGCTGTATCCCGGCGACCCGCCGGCCCGGATGGCCGAGATCGCCCGGCGAGTTGGCCCCCGGCTGGTGTTCGCGGAGGATGTCCGGCTCCTCCAGCGCCTGCGCTCCGCGCCATCCGGTTCAGAGCGTGAGGCGCGGATCGTTCTTTTCGAACCGAACCCTGCCGGCGGCACGGCGATGACCCTGGCCCACCTGGTCCGGGACGCGGATCCGTCGCCAGAGGCTCTCGCCGATTGGGAACGCACCTGGCGAAGGATCGACCCAGCCCAGGTGGCGACCATCGTCCACACCATCGGCGTTGACGGCGATCCGCTGGGCGTCGTGGCGTCCCATGGCAACCTGCTGCACTCCTTTCACGCCACGGTGGAGGCAATCCCAATCTCGTCGACGGACGTCATGCTCTCGGTACTCCCGATGAGCCACATGTTCGAGCGCGGCGGCGCCATGCTGGCCGGACTCGGAGCAGGGGCCACGATCGCCTTCGCGGAGCGCCAGTTCGAACGCTGGGCGGCCGACATGGGCGAGGTGCAACCCACCATGATGGCATCCATCCCGCTGTTCTTCGAGCGGATCGAGCATCGGATCAAGACCGGTGTCGCGACCGGACCGGCCTATCGCCGGGCCCTGTTCGACTGGGCTACCGGCCTGGGTCGGCAGCACTACCGCAACCACCTTGCCGGACTGACCGATGGGCCCTGGCTTCGCCTGCGTCGCTGGGTGGCGGAGCGGACGGTGCTGGCGCAGGTTCGACGCGCATTTGGCGGCCGTCTGCGTTTCTTCATCTCGGGCGGAGCCGCGCTGCCCGAGTCGACCGGCGTCTTCTTCGATTCGATGGGGATCCCGATCCTGGAGGGCTACGGCCTCACCGAGACCGCCCCAACCCTGACGGTCAATCGACTGGCGACATACCGATACGGCACGGTCGGGCCGCCTCTGCCCGGGACCGAGCTGCGGATCGATCCAGGCAGCGGCGAGATCCTGGCCCGCGGCCCGCAGGTCATGCTCGGCTACCTCGACCGGCCGGCGGACACGGCGCGTGTGCTGGACGCCGAGGGCTGGCTGCGGACCGGGGACATCGGCGAGTTCGACGAGGCGCGCCGGCTGCGCATCACGGGCCGAGTCAAGAACCTGCTCGTGCTGGCCACCGGCAAGAACGTGGCCCCCGCCCCGATCGAACGGGCGCTGGTCCGCTCGCCATTTATCGCGCAGGCGGTGGTGCTGGGAGACGACCGCGACGCGACTGGGGCCCTGCTGGTGCCCGACCTGGCGGCAATCCGCGTGTGGTCCGGCGTGTCCCGAGCCGACGCCGATTCTGATTCCGATGCCGGCGCCAGGCTCCTCGCACGCCCCGAGGTCGCCGCTCTCCTTCGCCAGGAGGTGGATCGCGTGACCGCCGAGTTCGCCACCTATGAGCGGCCGCGCCGGTTCGGGGTCCTGCCACGTCCCTTGAGCGCGGCGGCCGGAGAGGTCGGCGCCGCCGGCTCCCCGGTCCGATCGGTGGTCATGGCCAGCTTCCCGGAGCAGGTTGCCGAGCTGTTCGACCGCCCTCGAGCCGAGCACCTTCGTGCTCGCCGTGGCGAACTGCCTCTCCCCGCCGCGTCCCCGGATGCCTCGCCCGAACCAACGGCCACCGCGCCAGGCTGACCACCGCCGTACGATGGGAGGCGGGCCGTTAGCTCAGCGGTAGAGCAGGGGACTTTTAATCCTCGTGTCGTGGGTTCGAATCCCACACGGCCCTCCATTACTCCAGGAGCTTTCGGAATGGCGAAGAAGAGCCGGGCAGAAGTGAAGGGCCAGCCGGCCAACGGCGCTGATTGGCCGGTCGGCATGCCGTACACGCTGTACTTCCCGCGTCGGGGTGGCTACGCCGCGGCGGACATCGAGTACGCGGCGCCGTTGCCGCGGGTCGGCGACACAATCGAATACATCGACACCCAGGGCATCAGCCACTGGTACGCGGTGAGCGACGTGGTCCACACCTTCCAGAACCGACAGGCCGCCGAACCCGATGGCATCAGTCTGCTGCGGGCAGGGCTGCCCGCCGTGTATCTGGCCCGCTCACGCCGGAAGGCGCCGCGGCGCACGTCCTGACCACTTGGCGCTTTCCGCGGGTAGCTCGAGAGCCGCCCCGGAGGGCGGCCGTAGCTCGAGAGCCGCCCCGGAGGGCGGCCCTCGTATCGGTCTTAGCTGACCGGACGACTAACTGCCGGGGATGTACATCAGCAGCAGCTGGCCATCCTCCAGTCGCTTGACGTATGGGCCGTTGTTGAGGGAACCCGGTCCGTCGGTCCAGACGAATCCAGTCTGGGTGAATGCGTCCAGGTTCCGGTGGCCCTGCACGTCGAGGGCCCACCATCCGTCTCCGAAGTCAGTGTCTTCGAGCCGCACGATGCCGCTCGACTCGGCCGAGCTGCCGGTGCCGGTCACGCGGGCCACCTCGGTCCAGTCGCCTGTCGCGAACGAGTACATCCAGATGCTGTTTTCAGAGCTGGAGTCCTCCTGGACCATGATGCTGTTGTGCCCGACGTCCAGGTTGTCGGGATTGATGAACGCCGACGCGGCATCCGCGCTGTCCGCGAAGATGCTGAACGAGTCGACGATCCGCGGGTCCTTCTCGTTGAGGACCATCTTGAAGATGCGCCCGTTCGACGCCACGCCGGTACCCGACGGCCCCCGGAACAGGCGACCCGTGGTGCCGCTTTCCTGAAGGCGGTCAGTGCCGGTGTCCGCGAAGTACACCTCGCGCGGGTTGTCCGGGTCATACGCGACGTCCTCGACCCGGACGAACTGGAACACGTTGTTCGCGTTCGACCAGTCCTCGAGTGCATTCTGCGGCGGATCGCCGGTGACGCCCCGCGCAACATCGGTGGGAACGTGGATGAACCGGCCGCTCCAGTCGTCGCCGGCGGTGATCTCCAGGTAGTCGTTGGCGTCGTTGAACGGGTCGTATGGGTCGCTCAACGGGGTGCCGTCGGTGGCGGTCACCTGGAAGGCCCACAGCTGGCCCTTGTCGTCCATCATCTGGTCCGCGTCGTTGGCGGTGTACAGGTACAGCTGCGAAGACGGCGCACTGAACGTGTCGTCACCCGAAAGGATGGCGAGCTTCTTCCAGCCGCCGGGGATGACGACCGTGTTCTCGTGGTTATGGCGGCCCGCACGGCTGATCACGTCGTACTCGCCGGTCTCGGTGTTCAGCCACACGCTGTAGCCAGCCTGACGGAGCGGGGCAAGGGCCGGATCGGGGCCATACACGGCCCCCGGCGGAACCGGCAGGTTGGGCTCGTTCGATTCCTCGTTGACCAGGAACGTGTAGTCGGCGAACCCATGCTCGGGCCCGGCCATGAACGCCGAGCAGAAGCGGAGGAATCCGTCGCCTCCCGGGATGACGCCGGAGATGATCTGGTTCTCCAGCTCGGTGACCGATCGCTCGCCGATGTCGACCCGGACCCGAGACACCGACGAGTCCTGGAGGTCGGCGTTGCCGAGGAACGGAACGTGCGACTGCTCATGGGTGACGAACAGGTCCACGTAGCCCGAGTCGCCACCCAGCGCCGGCCGGACGCCGATTCCGTCGGGAATTCCCTGGAAGATGTCGGTGGCGAACGGATCCTCGCCCGAGTTGACGAGGGCGATGATCTCGGCCGCCGGGTCGGTGACCGCCGCGGTGAAGACGAGGTACGGGTCCGAGGCCGTGTTGTAGCCGTGGGCGCCAATCGAGCTGGCGGGGAGGGCGAGTGTCAGGGTGAGGGCAGCCAAGATCGCTCGCGCGGAGCGTCGGGATCGCCCGAGTACCGGAGTCATGGGGCACGCCTCCTGTCACATGCGGTGGGCGGGATACCAGACCCCCGGGTGGGATGACTATGTTGCCCTATTTCGGCCTCGATGGCTCGCGCGAGCGGCGCCGGACGCCCGATTCCGGTGCATAGACGCACCGGAAACGATCACACCCACAGTGCCAGCCGAACG
>DASWJA010000003.1:0-4865 GCA_036397375.1 Candidatus Limnocylindria bacterium | reverse complement strand
CCGAGCAGCACGACGCTGGTCAACGGCGACGTGACGGTGTCCTACTGCGCGTCAGCGTCCACCAGCGACCCCTGCCCCGACCCCGGCGACAGCCTGACCACCTGCGTGACCGATACCCGGGAGGGCTGCCTGATCAGGGTGGAGATCAGCTATCACAGCGACGTCGTCGTCCCGCTGATCAGCGCGTTGCTTTCCACGGACGGCGGCGGGCGGTTCCTCCAGCGCGCCACCACCACCATGGTGGTGAACTGACCGTGCCCCGAACCCGATCGGCGCGTGGCCAGGTCCTGGTCATGGTCGCGCTCACCATGACCCTGCTGCTCGTGTTCGCCGGGCTCGCGATCGACGTCGGGCGCCAGGTTGCGGAGCAGCGACACGTGCAGACCGCGGCCGACTCCGGGGCCCTGGCCGCCTGTAGGGCCCTGATTGCCGGGGACTCGGACGCATCGGCGGCGGCCCAGGCCAGGAATATCGCCGAGGTCAACCTGGAGCAGTCACCGGCGGCCGCGAGCTCCGTCATCGCGCCGGATGCGGCCCGCGAATATGAGAGCGGGCACGCCGGCGACCCGGCATATCTCCAGAGCGGGATCATCGTCAGCGGAACCACGATCCGCGTGGCCATCACGTCCCAGGTCGAGGCCGTCCTGGCGCGTCTGGTGGGGGTCGACAGCCTTGTGGCCACAGGTCGCGCCAGGTGCAGCCTGCTCGGGGGCCCGGCGTTGCCCATCGTGGCGCGCCGCTACCAGGCCCCACCCGGGCCGGGGGGCGGCTTCACGGACGCGGTGGCGACTGCGGCGACCGCGACCACCGGAGCGGTCGACAGCGCCAACGTGCTCGGCTACGACGGTCGAACGCCGGCGAGCGAGGCCGAGCCCGGCCCGACGTTCGAGCTGTACGGCCCAGATAGCAAGGCCAACAACGACAACTCGTTCCGCGGGTTCATCGCGCTCGACGTCCGCAACTTCCAGTCGGTCAGCTCGAGGGTCTACTACAACGGCGCCACTTCCGGGACGAGCACGAACAATCTGAAGGACATGGAGGGCGACTACCTCCTGACCGGGTACCCCGGTCCGATGTTCCCGCCGGTCACGAACCCCGCGGACCCGAATGACCAGGTCGCCGCCCTCACCGGCAACGACACAGCCATGGTGGTCGGCAACTTCTCGCAGGTGTTCACGGTCGGCGACCGCGTTCTGCTGGCTGTCTACAACGGCACTGTCATGGAGATCCCCGACTTCTCCATCACGCCACCGACCGCCATCGTCCTGCCCTCGACGACCGGCGCCCCGACCGACGGCCCGACCTTCACCGTGTCGCGAAACGACGCGTTCAGCAGCACCGTCACGCTCCATCTCCACGGCGACCACCTTGCACCAAGCCCGACCGACGACCTCATCCCCGATGAGCCGCCGACCAACGACCCGCCGACCGCGGGCCACATCAACCAGCCCCTATGGTCCACCGACACCTTCATCCCGGCCAAGAACGGGACCAGCGTGGACATGGACTCGTTCTCGAGCAATGCCGTCCCGGCCGGCATCTACACGGTGTGGCTGGAGGGACATTCGGGCGATCCTGTCTTTTCGACCCGCCGCTACCCCGCCGTAGTCCGAATGGGCGGAGCGGTACGGGACTTCAGCCTCGGAAACTCGACCAGCAGCACCTCGATCGCCGCAATGGGAGGCACCGCCAGCCTGTCGCTGTACGTGTCCACGACCGGCGCCACGGCTACCCGGTGGGGCGCGACCGGGACTGCGGTCTCGCTCAGCGTCGACGCCACCTCGTTCTCGGACTGCAGCTATGGCCCGGCCAGCATCAACCCCGGCCAGCTGACGATCTCGCCGGCCAGCGTCACGCCGACGTCCGGCGGCAACGGGTCGTTGGCGACCCTGGCCATTGACAGCCTGGGGCTCGGCCCGGGGTGCTACACGTTCGTCGTTCGCGGACAGGGCACCAACGGCGACGGCCAGCCGGTCACCCACCTGCTGCCGATCACGTTCACGGTGGCCACGGAGTCGAGCGGCGGCCAGTACGTCGACATCATCGGGTTCGCGGTCTTCGAGATCACCTATCTCGACGCCAACGCCATCACCGCCCATGCCATCAGCCCCATCGCGGCTGATTCCAACGATCCGGCGCTGCGTCGTGCGCAGCGCGCCCGCCTCGTCCCCTGGTAACCCGCATCAAGGAGCCTCGTCGTGGAGTTCGAGTACACCGATAAGCATCGCCGTCGGTCCATGGTCTATATCGTCGCCGGACTCATCATTGCCGCCCTGGTCGGCATCGTCGTCTTCGTCGCGCTCCAGGGCAGCGCGCTTCTCCGCGAGCCGGTAGAGCAGCGGACGGTGGTCGTCGCCGCCCGCGACATCGCGAGCCGCAAACCGATCGAGGAAGGTGACCTCACCACTCGAACGGTGCCCGCCGACCCGACCAATGAGGCGGCCTTCACCCTCATCGAGGACGTGTTGGGTCGCGTCAGCGGCGTCCCGATCGCGGCCGGGCAGCTCGTCACGCGCAACATGCTCGCCGCGGCCACCAGCGGCCAGGCCTACGCCATCCTCGAGGCGGGAGAGGTCTACGACCCGACGGGTCCCGACCTGCGAGCAGTCTCGGTCAGCGTGCCGGACGACCGGGCCGTGGCCGGCACCCTGGTCCCCGGGCAACGGGTCGACCTCCTGGTGACGCTGGCCATCAACCCTGAGATCGGGGTGGTGGTCGAGGACCCGGCCAGCGGCGCCCCGCCGGTGGCCGAGACAGCGTTCATCGCCGGCCCGTCCACGAAGGTCACGCTCCAAATGCTGACCGTGCTGGCCCGCAACGGATCGATCTACATCCTCCGCACGGACCTGGCCACGGCGGAGAAGATCGCCGAGCTGGCCGCCGCCGGCGGGCAGTTCACGCTCGTGCTCCGGCCGGACGAGGACGATCGGGTTGCGATCACGGTCGGGTCGACGCTGGACAGGCTGCTCGACGAATACGACTTCCCGATCCCCGTACCCCCTGACCTGGGAGGGCAGACGTCCGGGGGGAACTGACCAGCCGCGACGAGGCGGTGAGGGCCCCGGTGTCGCCATTGGCGGCGCCGGGGCCCGGTTCGTTTCAGCGCGCCTCTCTCATACGCCGGCGTCGGCCAGGCCCGCGAGGGCCGCCTCCACCTGGCGGGCGGTTTCGCCGATGTCCGCTGATCCATCGATCACGACGTCGGCCGCCCGGATGAGCTCGGCGGGGGCCAGCTGGCTCGCCAGGCGATCCCGAACGTCGGCTTCGGACAGGCCCCGCTGGGCCAGGCGTCTGAGCGCATCCTCGGGCCGGCATACCACCACCCACACCTGGTCGCAGCGCTGGCGGAGAGGCGACTCCAGCAGCTTGATGGCCTCCACCGCTGCCGCGACTGCGCCGTCCTGTTCCAGCTCCGCCAGCCGCGCGCCGACGAGGTCGCGGACGCGGGGGTGAATGATCGCCTCGAGGTCGGCCAGCGCGCCGGCGTCCTCGAACACCAGACGGGCCAGCTGCCGGGGGTCGAGCGTCCCGAATCGGCCCAGTATCCGGGCCGATTCGGGGCTCCCCGGCCGGCGCACCTCGCGTGCCACCTCGTCGGCGTCAATGGTGGCCACCCCGCGCTCCCGGAGGAGGGCGGCCACGGTGCTCTTCCCGCAGCCGATCCGGCCGGTCAGGCCAATAACCTTCATGTGAGCGGTTCCTCCGTAGCGTCCGGCGCGGACTGACAGCGCGGGCAGAAGTGGGTCGCCCGCTGGCCGACGACCATGCGCTGAATCGAACGCCCGCAGCGCATGCAGGGCTGGCCGGTGCGGCGATAGACCCGCATCCGCTCGGCGGCCAGGCCGGGCTCGCCGTCGGGATCCACGTAGTCGCGGTAGGACGCGCCCCCGCCCGCCAGCCCCTCGCGCAGGGCGGCTCGGATCCCGCGATGCAGGCGCCGGACCTCGGCGTGGGTGAGGGTGTCGGCCCTGCGCAGTGGGTGCAGCCGCGCGCGCCACAAGGCCTCGTCGGCATAGATGTTGCCCACTCCTGCGATGAACGACTGGTCGAGGAGCAGGGTCTTCAGGCGTGCGCGGCGGCGGCGCAGGCGCGTGGCCAGGCGGGCGGCGCTGAACGAGGCCGGGAGCGGCTCGGGCCCATGGCGGGCGAACACGTCAGCGACCCGTCGGCGGCCGCGGCCCGGGTACAGCCCGATCCGGCCGAACTTGCGGACGTCGCGGAAGCGGAGCTGCCGGCCGTCGTCCAGCTCGAAGACGACGCGTGCGTTCGGGTCGGGAGCCGCACCGGGTGCGGCCACGATCAGGGCGCCGGTCATGCGCAACGCCACGGTCATCACCCGCCCGTCGTCCAAGTGCAGCACCACCGACTTCGCGCGCCGTCCCACTCGCCGCACCACGCCCCCCGCAATTTCGTCCGCGAATCGTTGGGCCGGCAGCGGATGGCTGATCGTCCGGTCCCACAGGACCGCGGCACTCCGGATGGTCGCCCCTGGAAGCCGGGCCTGGAGGCCGCGAGCCACGGTCTCGACCTCGGGCAGCTCAGGCATCCACCAAGGCGACCACCGGGTCCTCGAGCTCCGCATCGGCGGGCGCGATCTCGAGCCGCCGATACCCACCCGCATCGGTCCGCAGCAGGCGGTCCATGCGGTCCCAATCGGTCCCGACCTTGAGATCCACGGTGAGCGGCACGTCGAGCGGCAACGCCCCCTCCATGGTGGTCGCGGCCAGGTCGGCCAGCGACTCCATCTCCTCGGCTTCGGTCTCGAACACGAGCTCGTCGTGGACCTGGAGCAGCATCCGGGATCGCATGCCGCGCTCGCGCATGGCGGCGTCCAGCCGCACCATGGCGATCTTGATGCCGTCGGC
>DASWJA010000002.1:0-3228 GCA_036397375.1 Candidatus Limnocylindria bacterium | reverse complement strand
AAATCCGCTGGACCGCAGCTGCTCCCTTCCGGCTGGCGTGATCCGATCCGACGTCCACGGCTCGGCAAACGTCAGCATGACCTCGACCCGCTCCGCGACCCCCAGCTCCCCCAGCCGGATGCCGATCGCCTCGCGCATGATCTCGATGGCCGGACAGCCGATGAAGGTCGGCAGCAGCTCCACGCGCAGCGTCGACCGATCGGCCGCCAGCTCCACGCGGTGGATCACGCCGAGGTCCACGACGCTGATGGCCGGGATCTCGGGATCGGGCACCTCGGCCAGAGCAGCCCAGATGGCGGCCTCCGGTTCGTCGGCCGACGCTCGATGCGGGATCACCATGTGGCTCCCGGTTCAGCCCGCGCGACGGACGTGAACTCGCCCCATAGCCAGCGGAAGTCATCGGTCCGCAGCGTCCGCCCTTCGGTCGGCATTGGCGCGTATCCGATTGGCACGGGCAGGCCCAGGCCACGAAGTTCGGTCGCCGTCCGCTCGTGCCAGGCCGCGCGGAAGGCCGCGAGACCGTCGGGCAGGATGCCCGTGGCCACCAGGGCCGCCTCACCGGCCAGCGGGGAGAAGATGGCCTCGGCGTCGGGCCACAGCCGCTCCAGGGCGGCCACGATGCGCGCCCTGGTTTCGTCGCCCTCCGCCAGGCGGCGCATCCAGGCCGACCAGTGGAGGAGGTGGTAGGTCTCCTCGCGCCGCATCTTGGCCGCCAACCCGGCGATCCCGGGATGGCTCGACCGGCTCAGCGCCTCGAGCCGGACCGCATCGGCGGTCTCGTACAGGAAGCGACGGGCCACGGTGAACGCCCAGTCGGTGCGCGGGTGGTTCATGAGCGCGGCATGGCGGTACGCCTCCGGCTCGCGGCCGTATGCGATGCGATCCGCGTCGTCATCGGTCAATTCGGCCAGCAGCTCATACCAGGCCTTCGCGTGGCCGATCTCGTCCTGGGCGATCGACGAGGTGGCCACATCCTCCTCGAGCATGGGCGCGATCCCGGTCCACTCCGAGTCCCAGAAGCCGAGCACGAACTCGTCGTCGGCGAGGGTGAGCAGCAGCTCGGCCAGCGCGTCCCGGGTCGCGGCCTTCAGCTCGGTCACGCCTCGCCCTCCGGTTCACCCGTGCCGGCCGGCGAGCCGGCACGCACCCGGGCCGCCTCGAGTTTGTGCTTGATCAGGTAGCCGCCGGGGCGCTTGAAGGACCGATCGAATGGCGGCTGGAGCAGGTCCGGGTCGTCCAGCTCCACGATCGCCTCGCGCGGCACGACCCACAGCCGCACGCTTTCCTGTCGGCGGCCGTAGAACTCGCGCGCGTAGTGCATGGCCAGCTCCTCGTCGGGGGCGTTGACGCTGCCCCCGTGGATGAATGGGTCACCCTCCGCCTCCTGACGGAAGACCTCCCACACCCGGTCAGCCACGGCTGCCCCTCAGGCAGCGGCTCCCAGGACCGCGTCGCGCACCCACTGGGTCTCGGCGCGATGGAAGCGGCGGAACTCGAGACGCTCCTGCGACATCGGTCCGTGGCCGGTCACCACCGACCGCAGCTCGTCCCAGTCGGGCTCGGTGTAGTGCCAGCGCCCCGTCGCGTCGTCGTGAAGCAGCTCAGGATCCGGAATGGTGAGCCCCAGCTCCCAGATGCGCGGGACGTAGATCGAGAGGAACTCCTGGCGCAGCTGCTCGTTGCCCTTGGACTTGATCTGCCAGATCAGGTCGCGGTCGGTGGCCGGGTCGGTGGGCGGGCCGTGCATCTGCATGAGCGGGCCCCACCATCGGTTCAGGGCCTCCTGGACCAGCCCGCGCTGGCGGTCGGTGCCGGTCATCAGGGTCAGGACCACGTCCCGGCCGTGCATGATGTGGACCGATTCCTCCCAGCAGATCTTCTTCATGGTTCGCGCATACGGCGCGTACGAGGAATCGCGCAGAGCCTGCTGGCTCACGATGGCCGCCGCGTCCACCAGCCAGGCGATGATGCCGACGTCAGCCCATGAGCGGGTGGGGTAATGGAACACATTGTGGAACTTCGTCTTGCCGGCCAGCAGGTCGGCCAGCATGGCGTCGCGGCTCTTGCCCAGGTCCTCGGCCACCCGGTACAGGAGCTGCGCGTGCCCAACCTCGTCCTGGATCTTGCTGGTCAATGCGAGCTTGCGGCGCAGGTTCGGCGCGCGGAGGATCCAATCGCGCTCCGGAAGGACACCCATGAGCTCGCTGTTGGCGTGCATCTCGACGAACTTCAGGACGGCGGCCCGATAGTCGTCCGGCATCCAGTCATCGGCCTCGACCTTGCCCCCGCTCGAGACGTGCGCATAGAAGGCATCGGCACGCTGGACCTCGTTCACGTTGTTAGGGTACCGCACGCTCAACGCGGCAGCAGTTCGAGCGTGGTCGGCAGCTGCGCGGGGGCCGCCATCCCCCGCACCGCCGGATCGCCGGCGTACTTGGCCTCATATCCACGGCTGGCGGCCGCGATCCGGTCAGGGTCGTCTGCCGCCTCGGCCCGCACGGGCACCGTCTCGCCCCCCAACCACAGCACGCATTCCGGGTTGGCTTGCGCCTCCCGATACCAGCGCGAGGTCGGGCCGCGATAGGTTCGGATCAGGACCCGATCACGCTCGTCGACGACGACCCAGATGGTCGTCCGATGCACCGGCGCCGAGGGCGCGGCCCGGGTCTCGATGCGGACTTCATCGGTCGTCCGCAGCCGACCCAGGATGTCCGAAGCGAAGCCCATCGGTTCAGTCATGGGGGGCCTTCTTGAGCGGCCGATGCCAGCGGGCATACGCATCCCGGTCGTTCTCGGCGGCGACCACGACCGCCTGGGGCTGGCTGGCGGAGCTGACCGCGGTCACCGGGACGTAGAGGTCGACTGGCAGCCAGCCGCGGGTTCGGACCAGCAGGTAGTCGGCAAAGACATCGTCGACGGTGCCGATCCTACGGCCCTCGGCATCAAGCACCTGCCAGCCGCGGGCGGCCGGCTCCGCCTGGCTCATGCCGGCACCGCCACCTGGAGGGCCGCCGGGAGCGCCTCGACCCGCAACGGCAGGGTCCCCCATGGCTCGCCGTCCAGGTGGACGCGGGTCGGCTCGTCGCCCTCGATCAGGAGCCAGCGGCTGCGGTAGAAGCGGACCTTTGGATTGCGGACGTGCTTGGCCTCGTAGATGCCCGGCAGCTCACGGAACGCCTGGAAGCGGGTCAGGTCGCCCACCACGCAGACGTCGAGCTGGCCGTCGGT
>DASWJA010000001.1:0-4941 GCA_036397375.1 Candidatus Limnocylindria bacterium | reverse complement strand
CGGTCATCCGGCCCATGCTAGTCGCCCCCGGCCCGGCGGCATCGGTCAGTCGAAGATGCGCTCCAGGTGCCAGGTGCCGCGGTTCTCGTCCAGGAAGATGGTGCACAGCAGCCCGTCGCGGGTGACGAGCTTGAAGTAGGCGCGGGCCACCGGATCGCGCCACCAGTCGTCGGCCACCCGCCAACGGTTGCAGATCCCCACCTCGCCGTGGGTCGTGCCGTCCAGGCGCAGGCGGATGGGGGCGCCGGCCGCGTCGGTCTCGACCTGGACCAAGGGGTGGGTGGCATGCAGGCGAGTCATTCGTCTTGACCACCGGCGGTTTCGGTACCGATCTCGACCAGCCGCGACTGCCGCTCGGGGAGCATGGCGGTCGGTCGGTCGGCCACCGCCTGCCACAGGCGGCCGGTCCCGAATCGGGCGCCGATCCGCTCCAGCGACCAGCGCAGCTCCTCCCAGCGTCCGGCCTGGGGCTCGAAGGCGGGGAGCTGCCGGGCGGCGGGGTTGGTGAGGCGGTCCAGGGCGAGGCCGAGGGCCGTGATCCGTGGCTCGTCGTCCGCGGCTGCCACCGTGCGGGACCGTACCTCGGCCTCCAAGCGGGCCAGCAGCAGGCGCGCGATCCAGTCCGGCTCGGTGGTTGGCTCGGGGAGGGCCAGGGTCACGGTGAGCGGCGGGGCCGCTTCCCGGTGAAGCGTCAGTGTGGCGCGGCCCGGGGCGAGGTGACGGCCGCGGAGCGGGTCGGTCAGGCTGGTGGCCGCGCGGCGTAGAGCGAGGGTGATCTCCGTCGTCCCCTCTGCCGGCGGCTCGAAGCGGACGGTGGTGGCCAGCCGCTCCGGCCGGCGGCGCGGGACCAGCGGCCGCGGGTCCTCCCCGCGAGCCAGGGCCTGGAGCCGCTCCCCCGCCGCCCCGAACTGGGCGGCCACGGCCGACCGCGGCAGTCCCGCCAGCTGCCCCATGCTGGTCAGCCCGAACAGGCTGAACCGATCCCGAACGGCCGGCTCCGCCGGCAGCAGGCCGATGGGCAGCTCCGCCAGCGTGCTGCGCCCCTCCCCGGGCGGGAGGATCAGGCAGGCGGCCCGGGCGGTGGCGTCGCCGGGCGTGGCAGGCACTCCGGGCCGAGCCAGGCGGGCGGCCAGGACCGCCAGCCAGCGGTTGTCCCCGATCCCGGCTCGCACCGGGTACACGTGGGCCAGGCTCACCGCCCGGGCCGCGACCCGGCGCTCCGACCCGTGCATCGGTTCCAGGCCCGTCACGTCGACCAGTGCCACCCCAACCTCCAGCGCCTCGATCCGCGGGGAGAGGTCGTCCAGCCGTTCGAGCAGGGCTTCGGAGCGCGCGGCCGCATCCGGGGCAGCCGCTTCGCCCCGCAGGGTGGGCCACACCAGCGCCAACACCCGCATCACCGGCTCCCGTGTGATCGGCCGTGATACCTAACGGCCAAGAAGCTGCCCGTTGGAGCGCGCCAGGGTGCTTTACACGGCCAGGTGTGACCGTCAGTGACCCGCCGCGGCCAAGAAACGGACCGATGTTGGCCGATAGGTGTCACCACGAGGCACATGGGCCGCTGGACCCTCCAAACCCGGATCAGGCGCTGAGGACGGCCAGCGCGGGGAGTGGCTCTGTGGCTTCGGCCGTTTGAGCAGCGTGGGTTGGGGCGCCGGCCACGGGCAGCGGGACGGCGAGGGTGGGCAGGAGCGGGTCGATGCGGCGACCCTCCCCGAACCACAGGTCGATCTCCGAGTTGGCGCCGGCCAGGGCCCAGCGGTGGCGCGTCACGCTGGCCGCTACCCGCAGCCCGACCAGGTCCCGGCCCACCGCCAGCCAGGCCTGGCGCTCGAGGCGAACCCGGACCCCGGCCACCCGACCGGCGGCCTCCCGCAGCGCGGCCGGAGCGAGAAGCAGGGCGGTGGCATCGGATCGGGACAGGAGCGTGGCCAGCCGGTTAAACCGGGAGGTGACGGGCCCGTCGAGGTCCAGGACCAGCAGGTCGATGAGGCGGGAGCGGGCCAGCCAGGCGGCCAGCTCCAGGGCCTCGGCACTATCGGCGGGACGGACCACGAGCAGCCATTCCAGGCGAACGCCGCGGCGGGCGGCGAGGGCCGGGTCGAACGTTCCGGCCAGGTCGACCCATGCCACCAGGCCCCCGGCCGCCTGGCTGGCGGCCACCGAGTCGAGGGCCAGCGAGGTGGCGCCGTGTCCGGGAGCGGCATCCAGCACGGCCAGTGCGCCCCGGGGCCAGCCGCCGGTGGCCAGCGCGGCGTCCAGGGCGGCGTGACCGGTGGGGACGGCGGGGATCGACGGCTCTCCGGTGAGCGGCGCCACGCCCTGTCGCAGGCCGCGCTCGCGGAGCGCAACGAGCACTTCGGGGAGCGGGAGGGTCACATCGGTCAGTCTAATAGAACAGATGTTCTATGACAATCCCTCGCCTGGGGCTGCCGAAAAGGCCGTGCTATCCTGCCGGCGCCCCGTGTGGGCGCCCCGTGGGGATGTAGCTCAGCTGGGAGAGCACCGCGTTCGCATCGCGGGGGTCAGGGGTTCGAGTCCCCTCATCTCCACCACCACGAGGATCTCCTCGCGGATGCGCGGTTATTGAGAATCCAGTGGCCCTTGCCAGGCGATGGAGGCGACCTCGACAGGGTCCGTGAGGCCTTTCAGCTTGACGGTCTGACGACGATCCACCGGCATCGGTCCAGTCACACCATCGAGCGTCTGCGTGCTGACCAGGATCTCCCCGCCGACGGCCGTCGAACCGATTCGGGCGGCCGTATGGACACCCTTTCCGTGGATCTGGCGCCCGGTTCGCGCTGCTTCGGCCTCGTGGATACCGATGCGAACGTCGGGCGAGAACCCGTGCTCGCGTCGGTGTTGTTTGAGCTGGCGCTGGATCGCCACGGCGCAGCTCACGGCTGAACGGGCATCGCTGAACGCCACGAAGAACCCGTCGCCGGCATGGTCCAGCTCCTCTCCGCCGGAGTCGGCGAAGAGGCGGCGCAGCGTCGCGTCGTGCCAGCTGACCAGATCGCTCCAAGCCTCGTCGCCCAGCACCTCCACAAGCGGAGTCGAGCCGCAAATGTCAGTGAACATGAACGCGGCACGGCTGGGCCGAGGGCGGACAAGTTCGCTCATCACGTCGGACGCGGCTTGGGCGTCCGACGCGGCGCCGAGGCGGCCGAACAGGTCGACCGCCGTCTTGATCTCCTGTTCGGCGAGTGCCGCGTCCCCTATGAGCCCGTAGGCTCGGGCAAGCAGCACCCGAGCGCGGGCTGTCTCGTAGGGCAGGTCGAGAGAGGCGTAGTGCTGGAGCGCCTGGCGCAGGGATATGGTCGCGGCCGCTCCCTCGCCCTTGGCAAGCGCCACCCGACCGACAGCCTCGACCGCGGCCGCCTGGAGAACCGGGGTCCCGTATCGCGCGGCCGTCGCCGTCAGCTCCGCCGCCCCCGATTCGGCCACCGCCACCTGGCCGACCAGAAGGGCGGCCTCCACCATCACGGTCAGGCAGGGAGCCCGGTCGAGCTCGCTCCAGTCTTCGCCGCTGACCGCAGCCTGCAGACCGGACAGGGCCAGCTCCGGCTTCCCCTTTGCAAGGCACACGAGCGCGAGGGAGGGCTGACCCGGGCTGCCCAGGGCTCGGGCCTCGTCGACGGCCGCCTCCGCTCCAGCGATGTCGCCGAGGCGGAGCCGGATGATCGCGAGCTCCCGAAATGCTCCGCGGGCCCAACCAGGCGCGAACGCGACGAGCTCGCTGCAGGCCTGCTCCGCCTGGACCGACGCCTCCGCCCACGCGCCTCGGAGGCGCATCGCCTCGGCACGATGCACCCGACACAGGCCGGGGAATCCCTTGAGTGCACGGCGCTCGCACCAGCGCGTTGCCGCATCGGCCCACTCACTTGCCCGACCGTAGTCGGTCAGCTCCTGGAAGGTCACGATCGCTTGGCAAAAGACCGTCCCCGTCGCGTGCCGGGTCAGTTCCCCGCCCACCGCGGCGGTGCACGCCTCCTCGATGAGCGGCATGGCCTCGTCGGCCTTGCCGCTATGGAGGAGCACCCGGCCGAGGTCCATCCAGGCCAGCGCCTGGAGGTCCGGGTCGTCGTGGCGTCCGGCGATCTCCACGGCTCGTGTCGCCATGTCGATCGCCTCCTGCGGGTCCTCTCGGCGGTACCGCTCCCAGAGCTGCTGGAGCAAGAGGTGGCCATGGACCGGCCCCTCGGGGAGATCCTTCAAGAGCCGGATCGCGCGCCGATGCCACCCCTGGGCCTGGCTGGAGGCTAGCTTCGCGGTGTAATCCGACGCCAGTTTCAGGGCAAGGGCGGCCGCCGCTCCCCGTTCGCCGGCGGCCATGGATCGTTCGTAGGCTTCCTGGCGAACGTCGATGCACGCGTCGAGGTTGCCCAGCCACCACTCAGCCTCAGCCAGGACCTCGAGTGTCTTCGCATCGAGCTCATCGTGCCGTGGCCGAAGGATGGTGGCTGCCTCCAGCCAGTCCGCTCGTTGTGCCGCGTCACGGGCCGTGAGCAGAGGATCGGCATCAGTTGCTTGCGACCGAGTCCCCATGGCTGTGTCAAGTCTGCCACCGCCGGCGGGGGCGCTCAAGACGCAATGTGCCAGGACGCGCACGGAGCGCCGCTGCTCCATCCGGCACTTGGTGCTCGTCAGGTCATGTCCGATGGAGTCGACTAGGACTTGAATAGACCCCATCGGATTCCAAGAGTGACAAGAGGCGAGATACTACGCCGGTCGGCTGGTTCGCATACTGTGAGGTACGGACCACCACGCCGCGCCGACAGGCAATTGCGTCACCCGCCAGGACTCGGCGTTACGGCCCGTTACCTGGTTCGAGGACTTTCACCCCGTTCTTGCTGAGCCTGATCCGGGCCGTCGTGCTGTTATTCGCCGCATTCGACTCCACGAACCAGCCAGCCCAGTCGGCGGTGGCGGTAACGGTGT